>JBHAET010000204.1:0-5843 GCA_041855705.1 Neisseriaceae bacterium | reverse complement strand
GCCCAGCCTTTTTCGGCCAGCAGCGTTGCGGGCGTGTAATGCCCCAGCCAATCGACGATTTTGCCCATAAACTGGAACACCAGCGCCTCCATGATGCCGATGCCGGCGGTAAACACGGCCAGCGCCACAATCCAGCCGCGCATGCCGTCCAGATTGCTCCAGATAAAGCGGAACAGCCCTTTTTCTGGGGTGGCCGGGGCCGGGTCGGGATAAGGATCGATACGGGATTCGAACCAGGAAAAAATACGGTTCAGCATAATTCAGACGACGTCACAAAATCATCGGCCCACGGCAATGCACCGCCGACGGCCGGATGGGAAAGCAAAAAGGCATAATTTTAACCGCATTGGGCATTCAGGCCCAAACAACGAATGCGGACACAACATGGAGAAAGACTAAGCGAGCGAACAGTGCATCACACAGAAATGCGCCACAGAGGGAATTTACTGGCCAGCACGGTGCCGCTGCTGCAGGCACCCCACACCGCCGCGGGCAACGAGCATGGGAAAATCAATCCATTGACGATAAAATACGCCACTTTCTTTTCAGGCAGCCTCCCATCATGCTCGACACCCTGCTCCACTGGTGGAAAACCGATCCTCTGGCCCATGAGTGGCTGTATTCGCTGTTGCTGGTACCGGCCTTGCTGCTGACCCGTTCGGTGCTGCTCAAACTGCATTTCCGCCACCGCCCGCAAATGGGCATCGAAGAGAAACGCCGGTTGCTGGTGGTCAGCCGCAACATGACGCTGATTGCCTGCCTGCTCGGCCTGTTTGCGGTGTGGGCCACCCAAATCCAGACCTTCGCCCTGTCCATGGTGGCCTTGGCCGCCGCCACCGTGCTGGCGACCAAGGAATTGATCATGTGCCTGTCCGGCAGCATGTTGCGGGCGGTCACCAAACAGTATTCGGTTGGCGATTACATCGAAATCAACCATCTGCGCGGCCGGGTGGTGGACATCAATCTGTTCAACACCCTGCTGATGCAGTTGGGGCCCCATCCGCTGATTGGCCAGCTCTCCGGCAAAACCGTGTCGTTTCCCAACAGCCTGCTGCTGAGTTTTCCGGTGCAGCGCGACAATATTCTCGGCCGTTTTCTGGTGCACACCATGGACATTCCGGTGCCGATCCAGCTGGATGCCGACGCCATCGTGCCGCCGCTCAAAGCACTGCTGCAGGAAAAATGCGCTCCCTATGCCGAAGCGGCGGCCACCTATCTGGAAACCGTGCAGCAACGGCAACTGTTCATCACCCCGGCCAGCGAACCGCGCATTCATTGCGTGCCGGACAACGACAAAAGCTACAAACTGGTGGTGCGTTTTGCCGCACCGGTCACCCAGCGGCTGGAAATCCAGCAGGCGGTACTGGACCAGTTCATCCGCATCCAGCACCGCTTGCTCAGCGGCAAACAGGCTTCAGGCCAATAAGGCGGACCAGCTGTCCGCCTGCTGCCACACCACCCGCGGCCGGTCGTCCAGATGCCGGTTGTAAGGCGCATCATACAGCCAGTGCTGCCACAACGGCGCCAAACTGCCGCTGATGGCCGGCTTGTCATCAATCAGCACATCGCCGCGCACCCAGGTTTTGTCTTTGGTCAGCACCACCCGGCCCACCCAGTCACCGCCCAGATGCTGTTCCACCCACATCAGTTTTTCCGCCACGCAGTGACGGTAATCATTGATCGGCGAGGTGCAAATCCGCACATCATGGCCGTGGGCGAGCAAGGCATGCAGCGCCGCCACCGCACCCGACACCGGCGGCAAGCCGGCAAAAAAGCCGGGGCGGGTGTAGAGCGCATGCAAGGCACGGTGATGCTCCGGTGCCATGTCGTCGCGCAGGTAAAAGTGCCGGCGCGCCGCCACCGGCAAGGGACTGCCATAATGCTGCTGCCAGTCGCGGCGCACGCCGGCATCAAAATCGGCCAACACGCCATCCTGGTCAACCAGCAGCAATTTCGGTTTCACCACAACCCTCCTCCCGCGTCATGGGATGGCATCCATCGTGCATCCCCATCAAATCCGATACCCGCCAGCCAGCCGCACACCGTACACATGCCTGGCAAAAAACCAAAACACCGCATTGGAATTCGCCACCGCCGCCCGCTGTGCATGGCTTGCATCATGGTGATGCCCTGTTTTCAGGCAGCCTTGAGGCTGCCTGAAAACAGGGTCTGGTGACACATCGGCCTATTTCAGCATGTTTTTCAGCGCAAGCCGCACGCCTTCTTCCACATCCACATCCGGCGGCAAACCCTTGAGTGCCTGCTGCGCCTCACGCTCGCTGTATCCCAATGCCAAGAGGGTGTGCACAATGTCATCGCCGGCAGCGGCAACAACGGCCGCCGGCACTCCCAATTGCGCTGCGGCAGTCAGTTTGCCGCGCAACTCTAGCACCATGCGTTCGGCGGTTTTCTTGCCGATGCCGGGAGCGGCCGACAGGCGCTTGATGTCTTCGGCCGCCACCGCAGCCGCCAACTCCTCGCTGGTCAGTGCCGACAAAATGCCCAATGCGGTTTTGGCGCCAATACCGGACACCTTCAGCAGCAAACGGAAAGTGTCGCGCTCGGCCCGGCTGCCGAAACCAAACAGCAAATGCGCATCTTCGCGCACAATCAGCTGGGTCAGCAGGCTGACCCGTTCGTTGAGTGCCGGCAGTGCATAAAACGTGTGCAGCGACACATCCAGCTCATACCCCACTCCGCCCACATCGATCACAATCTGCGGGGCCTGCTTTTCCAGCAACACACCGGACAAACGGCTGATCATGAACCTTCCTCTGGCAAACAAAAAAGCCCGCGCATGATAACACGGGCTTGCCACGCCGGCGTGCGGCTTACAGTGCGGTCAGCACCGACTGTTTCATGCGCTCGGCACCTTCCCGCTGCTCGAACGGCCCCATGCGCACCACATAGCCGTTGTTTTGCTTGACCATGATCGCATTTTGCTCGCTGCCCACCTGTTTCAGGTGGCGGCTGGTTTCACCCAGATAGGCTTGCGCATCCTTTAATGTGCTGAAATGCTGCAAATCCACATAAATATTGCCGCCGCCGGCCGCTTTGGCATCCTGGCCTTTGCCCGGCACAATCTGCTCAATGCGCACCTTGGCGGTACCGGCACGGATGAAGCCCAGCTTCTGCGCCGCAGCCCGCGACACATCAATGGCGCGATTGCCGTGGAACGGACCGCGGTCGTTGATGCGCACCACCACTTCCTTGCCATTGGCCAAATTGGTCACCTTCACATAGCTGGGAATCGGCAGGGTGGGATGGGCGGCGGTCATCATGTTCATATCATAACGCTCGCCGGAAGACGTTTTGCGACCGTGGAACTGATCGCCATACCAGGAAGCGCGTCCCTCCTGGGAAAAAGCAGCCACTTTTTGCAGCGGCTGGTAACGGACACCGCGCACCTGATAGCTGCGGTTGGCCGTACGGTGCAGATTTTCGGCTTTGACAACGGCATTGGGTGTGAGCGATGCCTGGGTGGCTTTACCGTGATAAACCGGGGCGGTCAGCTTGCCCGACTCGGCGGCTGCCGGTTGCATCAGGCCGCTGCCCAAACCGATAAAAGCCGCCATACTCACAAAAAACACATTCTTGGCCTTGGTCAAACCGTACTCCATTCTTGAGTTAAAGATGTTGTGGCCATTGCCTGCCAGGCCAATGGCACCGGCGGGGCTTACACGCCGCCGGCAAAATCGTGTTGGCGCCAGGCTTCAAACAGCACCACCGCCACCGTATTCGACAGATTCATGCTGCGGCTGTCCGGCTGCATCGGCAACCGCAAACGCCGCACCAACGGCAAACGGTCCAGCACCTCGGGCGGCAGGCCGCGGGTTTCCGGGCCAAACACAAACACATCGCCCGGCACAAACGCGGTCTGGTCCGGGCGGGCATGGCCTTTGGTACTCAGCGCAAACCAGCGGCGGCCGTCCAGGGCCGCCAGACACTGGTCGAAGTTCTCATGCACCGTGATGGACGCGAACTCGTGGTAATCCAGTCCCGCCCGCTTCATTTTGGCCGAATCCAACGGGAACCCCAGAGGCTTGACCAGGTGCAAATCAGCGCCGGTATTGGCACACAGCCGAATGATGTTGCCGGTATTGGGCGGAATTTCCGGCTGGTACAATACAACGGTAAACATGATGAATCAGTCACTTAAGACGGTGCACTATAACGAAAGCTTTTGCGCTGCGTCAAAATTTTTTCATTGCGGGTGCGCCAGCGCCCACACCCAAACCCGGTGTGCGCCCGCTCGTTTAAGGCTTTTCGCCAATTCCTGAATTGTTGCGCCGGTGGTCACAACATCATCGATTAACAGCAGGTTACGGTTTTTAACATCGGCACGCACCCGAAACACACCGCGCACATTCTGCCGCCGCTGTGCCCGGCTGAGGGTTGATTGCGGCGGCCGCTGGCGACGGGTCACGGCTGCCGCCGGCAACAACGGCCAATGGTGGGCGCGCGCCACCATCTCGGCCAGCAGCGCACTCTGGTTGAAACCGCGCTGCAACAGCCGGGCACGGCTTAACGGCACCGCCAACACCGCATCCGGTGCCCAATCGGCCAAGCACGGCGGCGGATGGGCCAGCAACAAACCGCCCAACGCCGGCAACAGGCTGCTGTGGCCTTGATATTTGAAGGCATGCAGCATGGTTTGCAGTGGCGGCTGGTAATCATAGCCGGCAAACACGCCGTCGGCAGCCGGCGGCCGCTGCTGGCAATGGCCGCAATACACGCCGCCCACACTGAAAGCCAGACAACCCGGACAACGGTGCCGCCCGTCCTGGCGCAAACAGGCCAAATCATCGGCACAGCCGGTGCACAGCCCGCCGGCTGCTGCGGTTTCGTGGCATAATACGCAGCGAGCTGCGCCCAGCAGCCGATGCCGTGTCTTTGTCCACTCAGAAAGCCAGGATTGCATGTCCGACTCCTTTGCTGCCGTGTGTCTGATCCACGGATGGGCGGCCAACCGCCATGTTTTCGACCCCCTGCGCCCACTGCTGCCGCCGGTCTGGCGCAATCACTGGTTTGCCCCCGACCTGCCCGGCCATGGCGAGGCTTCTTTTGGCGGGGTATTCGACATTGCCGCCTGCGCCGACACACTGGCCGCACAGCTGCCGGGGCCCAGCCAAATCCTGGGGTGGTCGCTCGGCGGTTTGGTGGCATTGCATCTGGCTGCCCGCCACCCGCATCAGGTCAAAAGCCTGTGTCTGACCGCCAGCTTTGCCAAATTTCTGGCGGCCGATGACTATCCGGAGGGCCTGCAACGGCCGGCACTGGCCAAAATGGTGGCCCTGTTCAACCAAGACTACCACAAATACCTGCGCCAATTCATTGAGTTGCAATTATTGCACACGCCGGAAAAACGTGCCCTGCTGCCGCAATGGATGCCGGCACTCACCCAGTACGGGCCGCCGCCGGCACTGGCCGCCGCCCTCGAGGCACTGGCGGCAGCCGACGCCCGCCCCTTGCTGGCCGACATCCATTGTCCGGTACTGCTGGTGTACGGCGGCCGCGACAGCATCACCCCGCCGCGCATGGGGGAATATTTGCAGCGCCACCTCAAGCACAGCCAGCTGCACATCCTGCCGCAAGCAGCGCACATGCCGTTTCTCAGCCACGATACCGAATTTGCCGGCCTGTTGGGCGATTTCTGGAGCTGTCACGCATGAGTGCCGATGACGACTGGTTCATCCACCGCCATCTGGCCACCACCATGGATGCCCGCCTGGCCCTGTTGCGCCAGACGCCGGCCAGAATTGTGCTGGCCGGGGCCGATGCCGACATCAGCGCCGCTCTGTTGCAGGCGCGCTATCCGGCAGCGCAATTGAGCGAATACGATG
>JBHAET010000203.1:0-15421 GCA_041855705.1 Neisseriaceae bacterium | reverse complement strand
TGCTGCGCCTTGAACTGCATCCGCATCTGGAGGTTTTGCAAAGGTCGCAAATGGATATAATGCAGCTTCCATGAGTATGATTCATCGAGATGACCATGTCTGTTCCCCTGCCACCCCTGTATGCCTTGCGGGCATTTGAAGCCGCGGCCCGATTGGGTTCGTTTACCTTGGCAGCCGAAAGCCTGTGCATCAGCCAGAGTGCGGTCAGCAAGCATGTGAAGAATTTGGAACAGCGGCTTGGTTGCCGCCTGTTTGAGCGGCGTGGCCATCATTTGAATCTGACCACGGCCGGATGCATGCTGGCACAAGATTTGGGGCAAGCCTTTGTGCTGATGCAGGCAGCGTGTGACCGCCTGGGAGCACCCGCATCACCGGTGTTGCGTTTGAAAGCCCCGACCAGCATCAGTTCGGCCTGGTTGCTGGATGCATTGAATGTTTGCCGTCAGCAGGCAGACATGCCGCCGGTGCGCTTGAGCAGTGTGTGGAGCGATGATGACCGGATTGATTTTGCGACCGAACCTTATGATTGTGCCATTGTGTTGGGCAGTGGGCAGGTAACGGCGACTCAGGTGGCGGAAAAACTGTTTGACGAGTGGCTGGTGCCGGTGTGCCTGCCGGCGTTGCTGGCCGGTGGCCGGTCTTGGCAGGATTTGCCGGTGCTGCATCCGTCGCCGGATGGCCGTGACTGGCGCCGATGGTTGGCGGGCAGCGGTGCTGCTGCGCCGGCAGGCTTGGCCGGTGGTCAGGTGTTCGACAGTCTGATGCAGGCGATGAATGCGGCGGCGGCCGGTCATGGCGTGACCATTGCCGATTGGACGTTGTGTGCACCGTTGTTGGCCGAGCGGCGTTTGCAGATGCCGCATGCGGCGGCTGTGCAAACGGGGGATGCGTATTATTTGCTGTGGCCGGCGCACAGCCGGCATGCGCCGCGCATCAAGCAGCTGGCAGCTGCGTTGCGGACGCAGCTGCCGGTACTGGCCGGTGAGGGGGTTCGACGGATGATGCCGGGTGTGCCTGCCTGAGATCTCAATGACATGCCGGTTGCAGGCACGGCTCAAGGCGCATTGCGCGCAGATATGGCACGTTGCGGGAGCAGTGCGCAAACCTCCCTGTAAAGCATCAGCGAATCACGCTTCATCTGCGCTATAAAGCGTGGGTGCCGTTTGTGGCAGGCATCAGACTTCGGGCAAGGTCTTGGAAAAATGGAAGCAGTCGGCCACATAGCCGTGCAGATAATAGAATTTGTGCGCCCGGGTGCGGAAGGTGGCCGAATCGAGCGACAGATGGCGACAACCGTTGCTTTGGGCAATGTGTTCGCATTGTTGCAGTATCTGGCCGCCGATGTGCTGACCGCGCACATTTTCGGCCACCACCAAGTCTTCCAGAAAAAACAGTTTGTGCTGGTAGGTGTTGTGGTGCATGCGGTAGAGTGCCAGACCGACCAGCTGATGATCTGCATGCTGTACCAGCAGCAGGCGGGCATGGTCGTCCAATACCCGCTGCATGTGCGCCACATAGGCGTCGAAATCGGTAAAATGCGGCCGCAAACTTTGGTGCAGTGCAAACAAGGATGGTAACAGGGCTTGGTGTTGCAACAACGCTGCCGCGCTGTCGATGCTGGTGTAGATCAGGGTTTGCATGGGTTCAAGTCAGGCTGCCTGAAAGGGCCGCCGTGTGCTGGAAAGCGAATCATCATAAACAGCTTTATGGGGAGATGCAATGGGTGTCAAAGCGTTTTTGCGTGCACGCAATATTGAATTCAGTTTGCGCCGTTACGGTGTGGATGCCTTGAATTTTATGGCCCTGGGCCTGTTCAGTTCGCTGATTGTCGGCCTGATCCTGAAAACCGCCGGCGGGTGGCTGGCTTGGCCGTGGCTGGTGACGGTGGGCGAGCAGGCGCAATCGGTAATGGGCGCCGCCATCGGCGTCGGTGTGGCCTATGCCCTGAAGGCGCCGCCTTTGGTGTTGCTGGCCAGTGTGGTGACCGGCACTGCGGGGGCGGCGCTGGGCGGGCCGGTGGGTTGTTTTCTGGCCGCCGCAGCCGGTGCCGAGTGCGGCAAACTGGTGAGCAAGACCACTCCGGTGGACATCATCGCCACCCCGGCGCTCACCCTGATGTGCGGGGTGGCGGTGGCGCAGTTTGTCGGCCCGGCGATTGCGGCGCTGATGACCGAAATCGGTAGCCTGATCATGTGGGCGGTGGAGTTGCAGCCGGTGTTGATGGGCATGCTGGTCTCGGTGCTGATGGGGGTGATTTTGACCCTGCCGATTTCCAGCGCGGCGATTGCCATTGCCCTGTCTCTGAGCGGCTTGGCCGCCGGTGCCGCCACCGTGGGCTGCTGTGCGCAAATGGTGGGTTTTGCGGTGATGGGATTCAAGGAAAACCGCTGGGCCGGCCTGTTGAGCCAGGGTTTGGGCACCAGCATGCTGCAAATGCCCAACATCGTTAAAAATCCGCGCATTTGGATTCCGCCGATTGTGGCCAGTGCCCTGTTGGGGCCGGTGGCCACGGTCGGTTTTCAAATGAGCAATATTCCGTCCGGTGCCGGCATGGGAACCAGCGGTTTGGTGGGGCAGGTGGGCACCTTGAGTGCCATGGGCCATGCACCGTCGGTTTGGCTGGCGATTGTGCTGCTGCATTTTGTGCTGCCGGCACTGATCTGCGGCTTATTGGCCTCTTGGATGCGGCGGCGTGGCTGGATTAAGGCGGGTGACTTGAAACTGGATGTTTAGGTCGTGTAGTCAGAAAGCGTTACGGCGGTATTTTTGGTTAAAATCGGCAGCTGCGGCGTTAAAAATGCGCGCAAGATATTCAATCTTGCTGTGCTTTTTGCCTGGCATCTGCGGATTTTCCCTCAAAAAACCGCTTCACAAGCATTCTGACTACACGACCTAGGTCTGTTGACCGGTGCGGAATGACGGTATTCAGTGCAAACCATGACCTGCGGCTGCCGGCATAGCTGCTGGTTTCCGGTATGAGGCATCGGATGCCCGAGCCGAAAATTGCCCCGCAGCTTCAAAAACCGGGTTATGATGCCGCTTCCTCCCACCCTGTAAACGAAAGGAGCACCCCATGCTGCACTATGCGGTTGTGTTTTTGATTATTGCGATTATTGCCGGGGTTTTGGGTTTTGGCGGCATTGCCGGCACCGCTGCCTGGATTGCCAAAATACTGTTTCTGGTCTTTTTGGTGATGGCCGTGCTGTCATTTGTGTTTGGCCGCCGGCGTTAGCCGGACGGATGACTGTCGTATTGTGAAACCACCGCCGCATGGCGGTGGTTTTTTATTGCCTGCAGATGTGTTAAAAAACGCAAAACAAGTTGTTACAAATTTGCCAATTGTAAATTTATATAAATTATCAGAACTTATCTGCTTGGTAATAAAAATCATCTGAAAGCGGCTTGCAGGAACATAATAAACTAAATATGATTTGAATCATGGTAAGTTGTTATTGTAAATGCATAAATTTATGACATATTGCTATGACATTGGGGAAATATTCATATCTTTGTTCATTTGCTGTGTAAATTACCATTAGGGCTCTGGGTGTGGACGTTAAGGTCGCTGGCCGATGGTCCGTTGCCGCAGAGGGATGGTTCAACGCTGGTTTGTATTCAGCGCTGACCGGTGATCACGATGCAATGTTCCTGTGCGCAGGCATGGTGTGCGGCGCCATCGGTTACCGGTCTTGTCACGCTAAAGAAAGGTACGCGCTATGGCAGGGAAAGCCCGTTCTGTTGCCCACCGTTATCGCTCGCTGATTTCGGCGATCACGGGGTTTGTGGTGTTGTTTACTTTGATTTTGTTGGTGAATATCTATGCGTCGGTGCGGATTGAACGCGCCAATCAGACCATGATTGAAGCCAATGCGATGCAAACCAATATCCAGGCCATCATCAAGGAGTTGTACAACCTCAAGCTGCACTATGGCGAAGCACCGAATACCCCCATGGTCCGCACTTCTTTGCAGACCCTGCGCAACAGCCAGCAGTCGCTGAATGAACGTTTGCAGCTGTTTATCCGCGGCGGTGTGCTGTATACCGATCGTGACGGCAAGGTGCAGATTGATGCCTTGCGCGGGGGTGAACTGGGTGATGCGGTGGTGCGCCTGCAGGAAAACTGGGGACCGATCAACCAGTTGTTGATCCGCTACCTGGACAATGCCCAGTCAATCCGCAGCGATGAAACGGCTCTGGACTTGGCGGTGATGGATGCACAGGAAAAAAGCCGCATCCTGACCCATGATGCCGGCACCGTGGCCAGCATTGTGCGCCAGCGTGCCACCAATACCGCCACCCTGATGCGCGGGGTGCAGTTGGCAGCGATTGCGGCGGCGGTAATTTATCTGGTGTTCTTCCTGCGGGTCTTCATCCGCCGTCTGCTGGTGGCCGACCGCCGTGCGGCCCAGGCACAGGATGAGATCAACGAAATCATGGGCACGGTCAGCAGCGGTTTGTTTTTGATCGACCGCGACTTGAGCATTGGCAGCCAGCATTCGGCCGAACTGGAGAAAATTCTCGGTCGCAAAGAAATCGGCGGATTGAGCCTGCCGCAATTGCTGCAGGATTTGGTGGATGCCGAAAGCCTGCAAATGACCCACAGTTTTGTGAAACAGCTGTATAACAGCCGGGTGCGCGAAAAACTGATTGCCGATTTGAATCCTTTGAGCCGGATTGCGGTGCAGGTGCCGGATGCCTCCGGGCAGTTGGTGGACAAATATCTGGATTTCCGTTTCAACCGGGTGTATGAGGGCAAGGAAATCGTGCGGGTATTGGCCAGCGTGGTCGATTCCACCAGCGCGGTGCGCTTGCAGGAGCGGCTGGAGCGGGAGCAGGCACAAAACAATGCCCAATTGCAGATGCTGGGCAGCATGATTGAGGCGGAACCGAGCGTGATGGAAGATTTTGTGGCCAAGGTGAACCAGTACAGCCATCAAATCAACCAGGCGCTGAAAGACCCCAACAACAGCCAATCGGCCTTGCGTTACAAAGCCAATTCGATTTTCCGTGAAATTCACACCATTAAGGGCGAGGCCAGCGCCTTGCGCTTGAGCAGCTTTGTTGACTTGGCCAATGAATTTGAAAATCATCTCAATACACTGAAAAAACAGGAAAAGCTGTCTGGTGAAGACTTCCTGCCCCTGGTGGTACAGCTGGAAAAACTGCTGACCCTGACCGCCACCATTAACGATCTGAGCAGCAAAGTGGATCGCGCCGGCATGGGCCAGCATGCGGTGGCTGCGTTGCCGGTGTCGGTACAATTCAAGCAGCAC
Source organism: Neisseriaceae bacterium (assembly GCA_041855705.1). Taxonomy (GTDB): domain Bacteria; phylum Pseudomonadota; class Gammaproteobacteria; order Burkholderiales; family Neisseriaceae; genus JALJZY01. Next base: position 10,148 of record JBHAET010000203.1, on the reverse strand, counting down.
CTGGAACAATTCGCCGCCGATTTGGCGGCCCGCAACGGCAAACAGGTCGGGCTGTCGTTTGGCAACCTGAGTGTCTTGGACCGTTTGGCAGCGGATCGGGTATCGGCCGTGCGCGAAATGGTGGTCCAACTGTTGCGCAATGCGGTGGTTCACGGGATTGAGCGTCCTGAAGAACGGGTGGCCAAGGGCAAACTGTCGGTCGGACACATTCACATTCATTGTGAAGACCAGGGCACCCATTTCCACTTTACCGTGGAAGATGATGGCATCGGCATTGACTATGAGCGGGTGCGTGCCAAAGTGTCGGAATCGGAAGGCCCGCTGGTGGCGGCCAATCTGAGCCAGGAGCAGCTCAATCGTTACCTGTTTTCATCCGGGTTTTCCACCTTGCAGGAAAGTCATGAAGATGCCGGTCGCGGTGTGGGGCTGGATGCGGTGAAAAACACCATCAAGGCATTGGGCGGCAAGGTGCGTTTGCTGTCGGCCAATGGCGTGTTTACCCGCTTTGTGTTTAAATTTCCCTATTGATGGAGCTGGGGGATATGAGTATGAAAACAATCATGATTGTGGACGACTCCAATGTCATCCGCAACAAAATCCAGCGGGCCTGTGGCCACAATTTTGAGGTGGTCGGCACTGCCCGCAATGGAGAGGAAGCCGTGGTGCTGTTCAATGAGCTGCGCCCCGATGCGATTACCATGGATTTGACCATGCCCAAAATGGACGGGCTGCACTGCATCAGCGAACTGATGGCGATTGACGACGAAGTCAATATCCTGGTGATTTCCGCCCTGTCCGACAAGGCCACCGGCATCAAGGCGATTGAACTGGGTGCCCGCGGTTTTCTGTACAAACCATTCGGCGATGAGGCGCTGATTGAGGCGCTGACCGAAATCTTCGAATAAAGGAGACGGCCATGACCGAAACCCAACTGCAGGTATTCATTGACGGTGTCAATCACTATTTCCAGCAGATCGGCCGCAATGAAATCACGGTAGACACCCCTTATCTGGTGGAGAACGTTGAACCGACTGCGCGCGATTTCACCGGCATCATCGGTATTTCGGGCGTTACCGACGGCATCGTGTACTTTACCGCCCCCAAATCCTTGCTGGAGCGCATGCTGGTGATGCTGGGCGAAGGCGATTTGGGCGAGCGCAACATGATCGACTTGGTGGGCGAGGTGGCCAATACCATTTCCGGTAATGCACGGCGCGAGTTTGGCGAACACTTTGAAATTTCGGTGCCGTTTGTGGTGCGCGGCACCCCCGATGAAGCGGTGTTGCCGCGCAAAGACCGTTCCTATGTGATTCCGGTGGAGTGGTTTGGCCGCAAAGCTTTTATCGTGGTGGCCCTGCGCAAAAACTTTAACTAAGGGTGCCTGCCAGGTATTGCTGCCGGATGACGGATCCGGCAGCGGTTTTGGCATCCATATCCATATAATAAGGAGAACCCATGCAGCCTGTTTGGAAAAAAATCCTGTGTGCCGCCACCGCGATTTGGGTTTTGGGCGCTTGCGAGGTCAATATTGGCGTCAGTGACTCGGCGTCGGCATCGGAGCCGGTATCCAGCAAACCGGTCAGCAAATTGCCGGCCAATGCCCCGGAATATCTGGTGGCAACCGAAGCTGGTTACCCACCGTTTGAATTCCGCGATGAGAACGGCCAGATCGTTGGTTATGATGTGGATTTGCTTACCGCCATTGGTGAGGACCAGGGTTTCAAAGTACGCTTTATCCACCACAACTGGGAGGGGATTTTCAACAATCTGGACAACGGCAGTCGCTCCATTGTGGCCGCTGGTGTGGTGGTGAATGAGGAGCGGCAGCAAAAATATGCTTTTTCCGAACCTTATGCCCAAGAAACCAATCTGGCGGTCTATTTGGACAAAGACCTGAACATCAACAGTTTGGATGATTTGAAAAACCTGAGCGTGGCCACTCAGGCGGAGACCACCCAAGCCGAAACCTTGGCTGCCTTAAAAGGAGGAGCGCAGCATTTGGTCACCACGCCCACATTGTATTTGGCACTGAAAAAAATGGTGGCGGGTGAAGTGCAGGCGGTGGTGGGCGATGGTGCCGTCTTGCGCTATTACTTGCGTGGCGAACCGGGCATTGATTTCAAAGTTTGGGAATGGAAAGAGGAGGGCGGTGCGCCACCGATTGCTTTTGTGTTCAAGAAAGACAATGAAGCACTGCGCGCCCAAGTCAATCAGGGTTTGCAAAACATCAAACGCAACGGCGTGTATGAACGCATCACCCGCCAATGGCTAGGTGACAGTGCTTTGGTGCCGGACGCTGCGTCCGCTGCCAGTGCCACACCTTGAGCAGCCAAGGTTGTATGTGGTTGATACGCCGCCTTTGGGCGGCGTTTTTTTGTGGGGTGCTGTGCTGCTGCACCTTGAACGGCAGCCACATCTGGCGGTTTTGCAAAGGTCTCTCGATGTTGAGGCTGCCGTGGTATTTATTCGGCTTCTTCGATCCAGGCCTGCTGAATGGCTTCCAAAATCCGTTCGCCGCAACGCGCCGGATCATCGTCAAAATCCGGCAGCGCCATCACCCATTCGCGCAAATCGGTAAAGCGGATGGTTTTCGGGTCGGTATCGGGATGGGCATCGTAAAGTGCTTCGGCAATACGCAGGCTGTCGGTCCATTTCATGGCAGTGCTCCGGTGGGTGGGAATGATACGTACATCAATGGTGTTCGCGGGCGTGATTGATGGTGTATTTCGGAATTTCCACCACCAGATCCGCATCGGCCACGCAGGCCTGACAGCTCAAGCGTGAAGTGGCTTCCAGGCCCCAGGCCTGGTCCAGCAGGTCTTCTTCGATTTCATCGGCTTCGGGCAGGCTGTCAAAGCCTTGGCGGATGATGACGTGGCAGGTGGTGCAGGCGCAGGAGCGCTCGCAAGCGTGTTCGATTTCAATGCCGTTTTCCAGCAGCAGTTCGCACAGGTTTTTGCCGGGTTTGACCTGTTCGAATTCGCGGCCTTCGGGACACAGTTCGGCGTGGGGCAAGACGGTAACTTTGGGCATGGTGTGTTCGGATCGATAAGATTTAGGTTGTGGTGATGTGTCGGCGCCATGGGTGACGCAGTGTGTGCGGCGGGGCAGTGCCGCGCGGTTGGGTATCGGCGGGCGGCATCAGCTGCTCAGCTTCATCACGATCACGCCGCTGATGATCAGTGCGGCACCCAGCCAGCGGCCGAATGTGGCCGGATCGTGGTAGAACACCACGCCGACCACAAAGGCGCCCACGGCGCCGATGCCGGTCCATACCGCATAGGCGGTGCCCATCGGAATGGTTTTTTGGGCCAGGTACAGGCAAAAGCCGCTGGCGGCCATAAACAAAACAGCCATCAGGATGCCTTGCCAGCGCCAGTTGTCGGTCTGTGCCAGTTTCAAGCCGATCGGCCAGCCAATTTCCAGCAGGCCGGCACTGATCAGATAAACCCAACCCATGGTGATGCCTCACACGATTTCATGAACGTTTTGACCCGCCAATGCGCGCTGAATATTGCGGTTCATGCGCTGTTCGGCAAACGGATCAGTGGCCTGTCCCAGTGCCGCGGTGGCTTGGCGGATGGCATCGGCATCGCCGTCTTTCAGGCAGCCTTGCAATTGGCCGATGGTCTGGTCGATGGCGGTGCGTTCGGCCGCCGCCAGCAAATCGCCGTCCAGTGCGAGTGCGGCGGTCACGGCGGCAATCAGGCCTTCGGCTTCGACTGCCGCCTCGGTACGGGCACGGGCGGCCATGTCTCCGGCGGCATGTGCCATACTGTCTTTGAGCATGCGGGTAATGGTTTCGTCGTCCAGTCCGTAAGACGGCTTCACTTCGATTTGTGCCTGCACCCCGGTGCTCTGTTCGCGGGCGGAAACCGACAGCAGGCCGTCGGCATCCACCTGGAAAGTGACGCGGATGCGGGCGGCGCCGGCCACCATGGGCGGAATGCCGCGCAGGGTAAAGCGGGCCAGGCTGCGGCAGTCGGCCACCCGCTCGCGCTCACCTTGCAGCACATGGATGCTCATTGCGGTCTGGCCGTCTTTGAAGGTGGTGAAATCCTGGGCGCGGGCAGTGGGCAGGGTGCTGTTGCGCGGAATGATTTTTTCCACCAGTCCGCCATAGGTCTCCAGTCCCAACGACAGCGGGGTGACATCCAGCAGCAGCCAGTCGTCACCGTGTTTGTTGCCGGCCAGCACATCGGCCTGCATCGCCGCACCCAAGGCCACCACTTGGTCAGGATTGAGGTTGGTGAGCGGGGTCTGGCCAAAAAAGGCCGCCACCGCCTGTTGCACATGCGGCATGCGGGTGGCGCCGCCGACCATAATCACACCTTTGATGTCGGTTTTGCCGGTGCCGGCATCCTTGAGCGCCTGCTTGACCGGTTCCAGGGTTTTGAGCACCAAATGCTGGGTCAGTTGCTGAAACTGGCTGCGGCTGATGGTGGTGTCCACCAGGCGGCCATCGGACAGGTGGGCGCGTACGGTGGCGCTGTGATCGGTGGTCAGGCTTTCCTTGGCGGCACGCGCCAACTCCAGCAGTAATTGGTGGTCTTGTTCCGGCAGCTGTGACAAGCCGTTTTGTTCCAGCAGATGACAGAACAGGCGGTGATCGAAATCGTCGCCGCCCAGCGCGCTGTTGCCGCCGGTGGCCTTGACCTCGAACAGGCCTTGCGACAATTGCAAAACCGAAACATCAAAGGTGCCGCCACCCAGGTCATAGACCACAAACACACCTTCGGCGCGATTATCCAGACCATAGGCGATGGCGGCCGCGGTGGGCTCGTTGAGCAGGCGCAGCACATTCAGGCCGGCCAGTCGGGCGGCATCTTTGGTGGCCTGGCGCTGGGCGTCGTCAAAATAGGCCGGCACGGTAATCACCGCCCCGGTCAATTCGCCGCCGAGGCTGTCTTCGGCCCGCTGTTTCAAGGCCCGCAGGATTTCGGCCGAAACCTCGATCGGCGTTTTGCTTCCTTGGCGGGTTTGCAGCTCAATCACCTGACCATGGCCGCCAAAACGGTAGGGCAGGCTGCTGCGGTCGATGTCTTCCAGGCTGCGGCCAATCAGGCGTTTGGCCGAAGAAATGGTGTTGAGCGGATCGATTTTCTGCGCCTTGAGCGCATCCGCGCCCACCGTCACTTCGGTGTCGCTGCCGTAGCGCACCACCGACGGCAGGGTGGCACGCCCCTGGGCACCGGGCAGACACACCGCATGCCCGCTTTTGACCGTAGCCACCAGGCTGTTGGTGGTGCCCAAATCAATGCCCACCGCCAGACGGTGCTGGTGGGGCGCGGCGGAAAGGCCGGGTTCGGCAATTTGCAGCAAAGCCATAATGCAGACAGGGTGTGGTTGGCAAAGCCGGTATTTTAACACATATTCCCGAGTGGTTTTGTCGGGATTGCAGGAATCGTGATGTTCCGCGGGACAGGAGCACCGTATTGATGCGGCAGACGGTACCGGCAATAGATGTCTGTACGTTTTCCGCACACCCGACTGTGCCGTATTGCGGTGTGGGGCATTGTGTTTGGAACGGCATCTACATGAATATGGGGCAAGGCCTCAGGCTGCCTGAAACCTAGGGTCTGTTGATAATTAACGCAACGGCGGTATTTTTGGTCAAAAATCCCCGTCTGCGGCGTTGAAAATGCTCGCAAGGTGTTCAACCTTGCTGCGCTTTTTGCCTGGCATGCGCGGATTTTGCCTCAAAAAACCGCTTCGCCGGTCAATTGTCAATAGACCCTAGGGCAGGGCGCTGTGGATTTCCTGTTGCAGTTTGTTCAGAAAGCGGCCTTGTCGTACCAGTTGTGCCGCCTGCGCATCATCGCCGTTGGCAAACGCGGTTTCCAGTGCGTCATAAAGCACCTGTTGGGCGTCGCTGATTTCCCGTTGCAAGGCCTGCAAGGCGTCGGTTTTGCCGCGCCCTTGGTCCAACGCCTCGCGCCAGGCCATTTGTTGCATCAGAAATTCGGGCGCAAAGGCGGTGTGCTCCGGTGCGTCTGCCTCAACGCCCTGTTCGCGCAGCAGATAGGCCGCGCGGTCAATCGGGTTTTTCAAAATGCGGTAGGCTTCGTTCAGGGTGGCGGCCATCATCACCGCCTGCTTCTGTTCAAAGGCACTTTTGGCGGCAAATTTGTCGGGGTGGCACTGGGCGGCCGCGCGGCGGTAGCGTTCATCCAGCACTGTGTTGTCCAGCACAAAGCCGGCGGGCAGGTTAAACAGGGCAAAATATTGATTCATGAGTTACTCGTTTCGGTCGGGGGGTGGCATCACTTGGTCAAACCCAATGGGGGACAAGTCATGCAAAAACGACGGCTACCCCGTTGGACGGCATCACGCATCCAACGTGGTGCCGGAGCGCGCCGGCGGGGATGCGCTTGCAGCCGGATCATGTTTGGCCGTATGATGCGCGCTTTGCAACAGGAGTGTGCCGTCAAATGACTGATTCAGTACAACACAATAAGGGCCGTATCCGCCACAATGCGGTGCAGGCGCTGGTTAAATCCAATCTGTTTCGCCATAAAGTGGAACGCAACAAAAAAGGCAAAGGCAGCTACAATCGGCAGGCCTTCAAACAAAAACGGGATGGTTGTTTTGACCATCCCGTTTTTGTTTGAAGGCCTGGGGTAATGGCAAAACACAGGCAACACAAAACCCGGAACCTTACATATCGTTAGGCAAATGAGCGAGCAGCACACAACGCAGAAATTCGCCGCAGATGGGTATTTGGCAAAGGTCTCAACCCGCTTCGCAAACCTGCTGCCACGGCCCCAGGCCTGCCGCCCATGAACGCAACGGCGGTATTGTGGGGCAAATGCCCGTGTCCGCAGCCCCTGCGGCATGACCACCTGCGGCTTAAACGTGGAAACTCTCGCCGCAGCCGCATTCGTCTTTTACGTTCGGATTCTGGAATTTAAAGCCTTCCTGCAAGCCTTCCTTGGTGTAATCCAACTCGGTGCCGTCCAGATAGACATGGCTTTTGGGGTCGACAAACACTTTCACGCCGTGGCCTTCAAACACCAGGTCTTCGGGCAAAATGTCATCCACAAATTCCAGGGTGTAGGCCATGCCCGAGCAGCCGCTGGTTTTCACGCCCAAGCGGATGCCTTCGCCTTTGCCGCGTTTGGCGAGAAAATTTTGGATGTGGTTGGCGGCTTTTTCGGTGAGGGTAATCATATGCGGTTTCTTCCTGATGGGTTAAATGTGTGTGCTCAGGCTACCTGAAAGGCAGTTGTGTCTGCATCAGCGGTCTTGCCGTTGGGCCCAGGCCACAGCTGCGGCAATGGCCGCTTTGGCTTGCGGGCTGTTTTTCCAGCAGCTGCTGCCGGTGAGGGCGGCGCCCTGGGCCAAAATGTCGGCCGGTTCGGCAGCGGCCAGTTTGGCCACATCGTCCAGCCCCATTTGCTGCAAACGCTGCAACACGGTGGGGCCGATGCCTTTTTCGGCCAGCAGCGATGCCTGTTGTGCAGGTGTGAAGGGCATTTTGATACTCCTGTGCGGTCAGGGCAAACGGCTGGTGATGCACCTTAGCGCTGGCGCAGCATGGCTTCCAGTTCGTCGGCGCGCCGGCGGGTCATCTCCAGCAAAACGCGGTCGGCTTCCAACCCGGCGGCGGTACCGCCACCGGCCGCCCGGCTGGCGGCCAGTGCTTGCTGGTCACGCTGGCGGATCCATTGGCGCTGAATGTTGCGCAAACGGGTTTGTTCCTGCGGGTTCATTTTGGCGCGCAGGGCGCGGTAGGCGGTGTTCAGGCGCCGGTCGTGAACGGCGATTTCGGCGGCGTTGCAGTTGCGCATGTCCGCCGTGCTTTGCGCTTGGTTCAGACAGTTGCGGTAGGTGCGGCTGTCGCTTTGTGTCTGTGACAGTGCGGCGGTGGGCAGGCTCAGGGCGGCGGACAATGCATAAATCGTCAGCTTGTTCATAAAAGCATCTCCTGGATGAAAGTGTGGCGCGGAACCGCGATTATTTCAACTGGCTGTCTTTGCTGCCGCGTCGGTTATAGGCTGCCTGAAACTGCTGCACCTTGTCGGCGGCCTCCTGGCAGGCAATGCACAGCTGCACGCCGGGCAAGGCGCGGCGGCGGCCTTCGGGGATGGCTTCGCCGCATTCGACGCACTCATGCGCGCTCTCGCCTTGCGGCAGGTTTTGGCGCACAAAAGCCAGCGCATCATCCAGTGACGCATCGATTTGCGCCTGTTCGGCGCCGTCGGGTGCCCAGCCGCCTGCCATGTTGCGTACCTTATTCGCCGCCGTGTTTTTTCTTGTAGTCGGCCACGGCCGCTTTGATGGCGTCTTCGGCCAGAATCGAGCAGTGTACTTTCACCGGCGGCAGTTCCAGCTCCTCGGCGATTTCGCTGTTTTTGATCGCCAGCGCCTGGTCAAGGCTTTTGCCTTTCACCCATTCGGTAATCAGGCTGGAAGAGGCGATGGCCGAGCCGCAGCCGTAGGTTTTGAATTTGGCGTCTTCAATCACGCCTTCATCGTTCACCTTGATTTGCAGTTTCATCACGTCGCCGCAGGCCGGTGCGCCGACCATGCCGGTGCCGACGGAGTCGTCGCCCTTTTCGAAGGAGCCGACGTTGCGCGGGTTCTCGTAGTGGTCGATGACCTTGGAAGAATATGCCATGGTGTACCTCTCAAACTTTGTTCAATCGTGGTGCCTGGTGCGGGCCTGACCTGTCGTTTCCCGGGTCAGTGGGCCGACCACTGGATCGTGCTGATGTCGACGCCGTCCTGGAACATCTCCCACAGGGGGCTCAGCTCGCGCAGCTTGGCAACGTTGTGCTTGATGGTCGAAATGGCGTAGTCGATCTCTTCTTCGGTCGTGAAGCGGCCGATGGTCATGCGCAGGCTGCTGTGGGCCAGTTCGTCGCTGCGGCCCAGCGCGCGCAGCACGTAGCTGGGCTCGAGGCTGGCCGAGGTGCAGGCCGAACCCGACGACACCGCCAGGCCATTGATGCCCATGATCAGCGACTCGCCCTCGACGTAGTTGAAGCTCATGTTCAGGTTGTGCGGCACGCGGTGCTCGAGGTCACCGTTGATGAACACCTGCTCGATGTCCTTCAGGCCGTCGAGCAGGCGCTTCTGCAGGCGGCGCGCGTGCTCGATGTCCTTGTGCATCTCCAGCTTGGCGATGCGGTAGGCCTCGCCCATGCCGACGATCTGGTGCGTGGGCAGCGTGCCCGAGCGCATGCCGCGCTCATGGCCACCACCGTGCATCTGCGCTTCCAGGCGCACGCGCGGCTTGCGTCGCACGAACAGCGCGCCGATGCCCTTGGGGCCGTAGGTCTTGTGCGAAGCCAGGCTCATCAGGTCGATGGGCAGCTTCGTGACGTCGATGTCGATCTTGCCGGTGGCCTGGGCAGCGTCGACGTGGAAGACGATGCCCTTCTCGCGGCAGATGTTGCCGATGGAGACCACGTCCTGGATCACTCCGATCTCGTTGTTCACGAAGAGCACGCTGACCAGGATGGTGTCGGGACGGATCGCCGCCTTGAACTTCTCCAGGTCGACGAGCCCGTTTTCCTCGACGTCGAGGTAGGTGACCTCGAAGCCCTGGCGCTCCAGTTCGCGCATGGTGTCGAGCACGGCCTTGTGCTCGGTCTTCAGGGTGATGAGGTGCTTGCCCTTGCCCTTGTAGAAATTGGCCGCGCCCTTGAGGGCGAGGTTGATCGACTCCGTGGCGCCCGAGGTCCAGACGATCTCGCGCGGGTCGGCATTGATCAGCTCGGCCACCTGGCCGCGCGCCTTCTCGACCGCCTCTTCAGCCTCCCAGCCCCATGCATGGCTGCGCGACGCCGGGTTGCCGAAGTGTTCGCGCAACCAGGGAATCATGGCGTCGACCACACGCGGGTCGACCGGCGTGGTGGCGCCGTAATCGAGATAGATCGGGAAATGAGGAGTTACGTCCATGGCTGGCTCGTGCTGGCGTGGGGGTTGTTTTTTGATCTGGGCTGCTGCTCGTGCCGGCGCCCGAAGGCGCCGCCGGGAATCAGAAGTCTCGAAGGAGGTCTCAGGACTTCGCGAAGGCGTTGCCGAGGGCGAACACCGAATTCGGCGCGTTCACGCGAATCGGCTTGACCACCGGTTGGGCCGAGATCGCGCGCTTGACGACCGGCTTGTTCTCGATCTGCACGCCCTTGGCGATCTGGTCG
>JBHAET010000202.1:0-8448 GCA_041855705.1 Neisseriaceae bacterium | reverse complement strand
AGGCTGCCTGAAACAGGCTGCTGCCGGCGGCCTGGGCATGGGCGTTGAGTTTGGCCAGGGTGATGTCGCCGATGCCGCGGCGCGGCGTGGTGGCGGCACGCAAAAAAGCCGGGTCATCCTCGGCATTGGCCAGCAGGCGCACATAGGCCAACACATCCTTGATTTCGGCCTTGTCGAAAAAACTCTGTCCACCGGAGAGGCGGTAGGGAATGCGCCGGCTGCGCAGCGCTTCCTCGAACACCCGCGCCTGATGGTTGCCGCGATAGAGCACCGCAAAATCGGCATAGCGCACCGCGTCGCCGCCTATCCGCTTTTGCAGCGCAATGCGCTCAACCACGGTTTCGGCCTCGTGCTGTTCATCTTTGCACGCCAGCACTTCGATCGGATCGCCCAAGCCGTACTGGCTCCACAGGGTTTTGGCAAACAGTTTCGGGTTGTTGGCGATCACCTGGTTGGCCACCCGCAAAATGCGGGCACTGGAACGGTAGTTCTGCTCCAGCTTGATGATTTTGAGCTGCGGGTAATCCTGCTGCAACAGGCGCAGGTTTTCCATGTTCGCGCCGCGCCAGGCGTAAATGCTCTGATCGTCATCCCCCACGGCGGTAAACCGCCCTTCGGCGCCGGTGAGCAGCCGCATCAGCGCATACTGGCCGGTATTGGTGTCCTGGCACTCATCGACCAGCAGGTAGCGCAACCGGTGCTGCCATTTGTGGCGCAATGCGCTCTCCTGACGCAACAGCAACACCGGCAAGCGGATCAGGTCGTCAAAATCCACCGCCTGATAGCTCACCAGCGTTTCCTGATAGCCGGCATACAGCATCGCCATCTGCCGCTCCCATTCGTCGGCGGCCGCATCCAAGGCCGCCGGCGGATCGAGCATGTCGTTTTTCCACAGTGAAATGCGCTGTTGTGCCTTGAACACCGCCTCACGGCCGCTGCTGCCCAGCAGTTCGGCAATGATTTTGCCGCTGTCGCCGGCATCCAGAATCGAAAACTGTGGTTTGTAACCGGCCGCCGCCGCATCTTCGCGCAACATGCGCATGCCCAGTGCATGAAAGGTGCACACCGTCAGGCCGCGGGTTTGGCCTTTGGCCAGCAGCTGGCCGATGCGCTCCTGCATTTCGCGGGCGGCTTTGTTGGTGAAGGTAATGGCGGCAATCTGTGCTGGCGGGTAACCGGCCTCGGTGATCAGATGGGCGATTTTCTGGGTAATCACCCGCGTTTTGCCGCTGCCGGCCCCGGCCAGCACCAGCAGCGGGCCGCCCAGATAATGGATGGCTTCGTATTGTTGCGGATTGAGTTTCATGGTGCCGGCTCCGGGGTTTCAGGCAGCCTCGTTGCGACCGAGCAACATGGCATCGCCATAACTGAAAAAGCGGTATTGCCCGGCCACCGCATGTTGGTAGATGCGGCGGATTTCATCACGGCCGGCAAAGGCGCTGACCAGCATCAGCAAGGTGGATTTGGGCAAATGGAAATTGGTGATCAGCCGGTCGGCAACCCGGAAACGGTAGCCGGGGGTGATGAAAATATCGGTTTCGCCGGCACCGGCCTGCAAACGGCCGCTTCGGGCCGCCGACTCCAGCGCCCGCATCGAGGTGGTGCCCACCGCCCACACCCGCCGCCCCTGGGCCTGCGCCGCTTCGATGGCGGCCACCGTGCCGGCGCCCACTTCATACCATTCGCTGTGCATGCGGTGTTCGGCAATATTGTCCACCCGCACCGGCTGGAAGGTGCCGGCACCGACATGCAGGGTAATTTCGGTCAGCACCGCACCCCGCTCGCGCAAACGCTGCAACAGGCTGTCGGTAAAATGCAGGCCGGCCGTGGGCGCCGCCACCGCCCCCTGATACTTGGCATACACGGTCTGGTAACGCTCGTCATCCTCACTGCCGGCGGCACGCTCGATGTAGGGCGGCAACGGCAAATGACCGTGCCGCTCCAGCAATTGCCACACGCTGTCGGTGCCGTGAAACTGCAACAAAAACAATTCGCCCTGCCGCTCCTGCATGCTGGCGCCAATGCCGCCCTCAAACTGCAGCAGCGTGCCCGGTTTCGGCGCCTTGGATGCCCGGATGTGGGCCAGCGCATGCCGGGCATCCACCACCCGCTCGATCAGTGCCTCAATGCGGCCGCCGCTGGCCTTCTGGCCAAACAGGCGCGCCTTCATCACCCGGGTGTTGTTGAACACCAGCACATCGCCCGCGGCCACGTAATCCGGCAACGATTCGAAACCGGTGTCCGTCAACGGCTGTCCCGGCAAGGCCGCCAGCAAGCGGCTCCCGCCGCGCACCGCGGGCGGATGCTGGGCAATCAGCGCTTCGGGCAGGTCGAAATCAAAATCGTTGATGTGCATGGCTGGGCATCGCAAGACAAAGCGCGGATTATAGCCAATGTGCCGTTTTGTTGATACTGCACGGCCGCACCTGACGCACCGGGAACACTACAAAAAACACCCCCGCTGCGCCATGCAGCGGGGGTGTAAGCCTCAATGGATACGACTCAGTCGGCCAGTGATTCGAAACTGTCCTTGAACTGGGTTTGCGGCACGCGCACAATCAGTTCGTCCACCGGACCAATGGCCTTCAGATCCTTGTTCGGATAGTCCAGCTGGTGCAAAAAGTAGCGGATGCAGTTGAGACGGGCGCGTTTCTTGTCATCGGACTTGATGATGGTCCACGGCGCATCACCGGTGTGGGTGTGGAAGAACATTGCGTTCTTGGCTTCGGTGTAATCATCCCAACGGTCCAGCGACTGGATGTCCACCGGCGACAGTTTCCAGTGTTTCAGCGGATCGTCACGACGGGAAATAAAGCGGCGCAGCTGCTCTTCGCGGCTCACCGAAAACCAGAATTTGAACAAATGGATGCCGCTGTTGACCAGCATGCGCTCCAGTTCGGGGGTTTGGCGCATGAATTGCAGGTATTCGTGCGGCTCGCAAAAACCCATCACCCGTTCCACCCCGGCCCGGTTGTACCAGGAACGGTCAAAGAACACCATCTCGCCGGCGGTCGGCAAACGCTCGATGTAACGCTGGAAATACCATTGGCCGCGCTCGGTTTCGGTGGGTTTTTCCAAGGCCACCACCCGCGCGCCACGCGGATTGAGGTGCTCCATGTAGCGCTTGATGGTACCGCCCTTGCCCGCCGCATCGCGGCCTTCGAAAATCGACACAATGCGCTGACCGGTGTCTTTGACCCAGCTTTGTACTTTGAGCAACTCGATTTGCAGGATTTTCTTTTCTTTTTCATACACCGCGCGGCGCATGCGGGTGCGGTAGGGATAGCTTTCCGGCAGCGGAGCCACCGAAGAGTCTTCGCTGGTGTGCGGACCGCTGTGCTCCAGTACGCTTTTCTGGAACACGTCCAACCGGCCTTCGGCCTGATCAACATTCACTTCTTCATACGGCTGCATTTGTTTGCTGCTCATTGCTGTCCTTTCTTGATCGGTATGTCGTGTGGATTTATGGGGTATGGTGGTCCAACCAAATGGTCAAACTGCTTCGGCCACGGCCATGCAAAGGCAATATCTGCCAACTGCCCAACGGGCGATGCTACCCGATTTAACCGTTTTTGACCTTGCCCTGTGTCAAACAGATGTCATCTTTACACCCCGGCCCGTCGGTTGCCGGCGGTTTCAGGCAGCCCACAAGGCCTGAAACGCCCGCACCACGGCCGCCGGATCGGCCGCTTCGGTGACGGCACGCACCACCGCCAGTGCCGACACACCGGTGGCCAGTACCGCCGGCGCATTGTCGAGCGTGATGCCGCCAATTGCCACCGTCGGTGTGGCGCCGGCCTGCCGCACATACTGCTGCAGGCGCTGCAAACCCTGCGGCGCGGTCGGCATGGCCTTGGTGGTGGTGGCAAACACCGCACCACAGGCAACATAGCTGGGCGCCACCGCCAATGCCCGCTCCAGTTCGACCACCGAATGGGTGCTCACCCCCAGGCGCACACCGGCCGCAGCCAAGGCTGCCACATCGGCACTGTCCAGATCCTCCTGCCCCAGGTGCACACCGTAGGCACCGGCATCGATTGCCTCGCGCCAATAATCGTTGATGAACAGCTGGCTATCGCTGCCATCGGCATAGGCCACGCTGCGCGCAATCTCACGCTGCAGCTCACGGCCCTGCGCCTGTTTTTGCCGCAACTGGACGGCATCGGCACCGGCATCGATCATGCGCGCCACCCAATCGGCATCCGGCACCACCGCATAAAAGCGCAACGGGGCGCGCAGGCGTAAAAATTGTGTTGCCAATTTGACCTCGCTCACTTAATTTTAATCGTTGCTTACATTATAATAACGGAAGAATGCGGTTTGACACACCGCATTTTCTTGTTGGTGCCGCGTTGCCGCCGCAACGGGCATCCGGTCATTGTCTGCCCACAGGAACCCTTTATGGCATCGGCCACCTCCTCACCCCTGATTACCCGCGTCAACTATGTGTTTGCCGCCCTGCTGCTGAGCATGGTCGGCTACTGCATTTTCTGGGGCCTGGGTTACACCAACCACAACCACCCCACCCTGTTCGTACTGGCCATGCTGTTCGGCATTTTCATGGCCTTCAACATCGGCGGCAACGATGTGGCCAACTCGTTTGGCACCAGCGTGGGCGCCGGCACCCTCACCATCCCGCAAGCCTTGCTGATTGCCGCCATTTTCGAAGTCAGCGGCGCGGTGATTGCCGGCGGCGAAGTCACCAACACCATCCGCAAAGGCATTGTCGATCTCAAGGCCATGCATCTGGAGCCGATGCAGTTTGTGTACATCATGATGTCGGCGCTGCTGGCCGCCGCCCTGTGGCTGCTGTTTGCCACCAAAAAAGGCTGGCCGGTGTCCACCACCCACGCCATTATTGGCGGCATTGTCGGCAGTGCCTTGTGCCTGGGCTTTATCACCCAGGGCGCCGGCGACAGCCTGTCGCTGATCCAGTGGGGCAACGTTGGCCAGATTGCCGCGTCATGGGTTTTGTCGCCATTGCTGGGCGGTGCGGTGGCCTACATCATGTTTGCCCAAATCAAAAAACATGTTCTCGATTACAACGAGCGCATTGAAATCCAGCTCAAAGAATTAAAACAAAAGAAAAAAATCTATAAAGAACAATACCGCCAGTCTTTCGAACAGCTGGACGAACACCAGAAAATCAACATCACCTCGGCCATGGCACGCGACGCCCAGGTGTATGCCGATGCCGATCCCAATGACGACATCGAACTGGAATCCGACTACTACAAGGGTCTGCGCCAGCTGGACATTGAAAAAAGCGGCATCGACACCTACAAGGCCCTGCAGCAGTGGGTACCGCTGATTTCCGCCATTGGCGGCATGATGATTTCCGCCATGCTGCTGTTCAAAGGCCTGCAAAACCTGAAACTGGGCCTGACCGATCTGCACAACACCCTGATTGTCGGCATGATCGGCGCGGCCATCTGGATGGCCACCTTCATCTATGCCAAAACCCTCAAACGCAAGGACTTGGCCAAATCCACCTTCCTGATGTTCAGCTGGATGCAGGTGTTCACCGCCGCCGGCTTTGCCTTCAGCCACGGCGCCAACGACATTGCCAACGCCATCGGCCCGTTTGCCGCGATCATGGACGTGATCCGCACCGGCGACATCGGCACCACCGCACCGATTCCGCCGGTGGTGATGATTACCTTCGGCATTGCCCTGGTGGTGGGCCTGTGGTTCATCGGCAAAGAAGTGATCCAGACCGTGGGCACCAATCTGGCCAAAATGCACCCGGCCTCCGGCTTTACCGCCGAACTGGCCGCCGCCAGCGTGGTGATGCTCGCCTCGCTGATGGGCCTGCCGGTGTCCAGCACCCACATTCTGGTGGGCTCGGTGCTCGGCATCGGCCTTGTCAACCGCAATGCCAACTGGGCGCTGATGAAACCGATTGGCCTGGCTTGGGTCATCACCCTGCCCTCGGCCGCCATTCTGTCGGTCCTGGTTTTCTTGGTATTGCGCCAGGTATTCTAAAATACGGCATCCCCATGCGCCGCACGGCCAGACAGGCTGGCCGTGCGGCGCATTCGTTCTTACCCCCGCCCGCCGAATCGGCTACAATGCGCCTTTTCCTGCCCAAACGTCCCGTGCATGAACATCGCCACCTGGAATGTCAACTCCCTCAATGTCCGCCTGCCACAGGTCATCGACTGGCTGCAACTGCACCAGCCCGATGTGCTGGTTTTGCAGGAACTGAAACTGGAAACCGACAAATTTCCCTGGGCCGCCATTGAAGCAGCCGGTTACCGGGCGGCGGTCAACGGCCAGAAAACCTACAATGGTGTGGCCATTCTCAGCCGGCATCCCTTGACCGACATTGCCGCCGATCTCCCCGGCTTTGACGATGTGCAAAAACGGGTATTGGCCGCCACCGTCAACGGCATCCGCATCATCAATGTTTATTGCGTCAACGGCGAGGCCGTCGGCAGCGACAAATACGCCTACAAGCAGCGCTGGTTTGCCGCCTTGCGCGACCATGTGGCGGCCGAACTGGCGCGCCATCCCGAATTGGTGCTGCTGGGCGATTTCAACATCGCCCCGGCCGATCTGGATGTCTATGATCCGGAAAAATGGCATGAGAAAATCCTCTGCTCCGGCGCCGAGCGGCAATGGTTTGCCGACCTGCTGGCCCTGGGCCTGACCGACAGCCTGCGCCATCTGGATGCCGAACAGCCGCATTACACCTGGTGGGATTACCGCATGAACATGTTCCGGCGCAAACTCGGTCTGCGCATCGATCATATTCTGGTCAGCGTCCCCCTGCGCGAACGCTTGCAGCAAGTGACGGTGGACACCGCCGCCCGCGCTTGGGAGCGTCCCAGCGACCATGCGCCGGTCATGGCCCGGTTGCGGTGAACCCGATGGCGCAGACCGCATACCACATCGGCCTGATGTCCGGCACCAGCATGGACGGGGTGGATGCCGTGCTCGCCGCCTTTGACGGCAGCCGCTGGCTGGCCGCCTGCGGCCATGCGTTCGTGCCCTATTCAGGCAGCCTGAAACAGGCCCTGCTCGCCTTGCAGCACAGCAGCAGCGATGAATTGCACCGCAGCCGGCTGCTGGCCCAACAACTGGCCGATCTCAATGCCCAGGCCGTTGCCGCCGTACTGGCCAACACCGGCATGGCCGCCGCCGCCATCACCAGTATCGGCTGTCACGGCCAGACCATCCGCCATGCGCCCGAACACGGCTACAGCCTGCAACTGATGGATTATGCCCGGCTGGCCGAACGAAGCGGCATCACCACCGTCGGCGACTTCCGCAGCCCCGATCTGGCCGCCGGCGGCCAGGGCGCGCCGCTGACACCGGCCTTTCATCAGGCCCTGTTTGCCGCCGACGGCCAAACACGGGTGGTGCTCAATCTGGGCGGCATTGCCAACATCAGCGTGCTGCCGCCGGCCGCACCGGCCTTCGGTTTCGACACCGGCCCGGCCAATATGCTGATGGATGCCTGGGTGATGCGCCACTGGCAACAGGCTTATGATGCCGACGGCCGTCTGGCCGCCAGCGGCCGTTTGCTGCCCGACTTGCTGGCCGCCCTGCTGGAGCATCCCTATTTTGCCCGCCCCCATCCCAAGAGTACCGGCCGTGACCTGTTCTCGCTGCCCTGGCTGCAAGGCTACCTGAAAGGCAACGAAGCCCCGGCCGATGTGCTCCATACCCTGTTGCACCTGACCGCCCGCAGTGTGGCCGATGCCGTTTGCCGCACGGTGCGCCAGCCGGTGGCCGTGTATGCCTGCGGCGGCGGCACCGCCAACCGCCTGCTGATGCAGGTATTGGCCGACTGCCTGCAGGCCGGCGGCCACACGCTGGACACCACTGCCGCCCTTGGCGTACCGCCGCAACAAGTGGAAGCGGCGGCCTTTGCCTGGCTGGCCGCCTGCTGGTGCCAACGCACCCCGGTGGCGGTGCATCATGCCACCGGCGCCGCCGGAGCGCGGATTCTCGGCTGCGGCTACTGGGCCGCGGCACCGCACCCCGCCGCGCCGGCACCGACTCCTGCCCAACCCGACACGCCATGACCCAGAAACGCCCGCACAAAACCCAAACCAAACCGAGCACCCCGCCCAAAAAACGCAGCCCGGGGCGCAACAGCGAACGCCGCCGCGCCCCGCACCTGACCCATTTGCTCAACGATGCCTTCTGGTTGTTGGCACTGGTGCTGGTGGTGTATGCCGCCTTGGCGCTGGCCAGTTTCAGCATGCAGGATCCGGCCTGGTCGCGCAGCATCGACGGCCTCACCGAACCGCGCAATCTGGCCGGCCTGGTTGGCGCCTATCTGGCCGACATCGGCTACTACCTGTTCGGCCTGTCGGTGTGGTGGTGGCTGGTGGCCGCCACCGTGTGGCTGTACAAAAGCTTCCGCCCGCACAGCGTACCGGAACAGGAGCGCAAACCCTACAACATCGGCCTGGCCGCCCTGGGCCTGGCCATGCT
>JBHAET010000201.1:0-2969 GCA_041855705.1 Neisseriaceae bacterium | reverse complement strand
CCCCCACCCGCAGCCTCAACCGTGATAGCCGGCAACACCCCGAACTGGCCGATGCCCTGTGCCGGATTTATCATTTGCCCACCGACCACGAAACGGCCAGGCTGCCTGAAAACCCGTAACCGATGCCATGAAACCCACTTTACGCGACAAACTGCATACCCTGAGCCAGCGGCTGGAAGAAGTCACCGCCCTGCTCGGCTCACCGGAAGCCACCGCCGACATCGACCAATACCGCCGTTTGAACCAGGAGCATGCCGAACTGACCCCACTGGCCGATGCCTATCATGCCTATTGCCGTGCCGAAAGCGATCTGGCTGCCGCCGAAACCCTGCTGGCCGACCCGGAAATGAAAGCGTTTGCCACCGAAGAAATCGCAGCAGCCAGCAGCCAAATCAGCGCACTGGAGCACGAACTGCAAACACTGCTGCTGCCCAAGGATGCCGATGACGACAAAAACATCTTCATCGAAGTGCGTGCCGGCACCGGCGGTGATGAAGCAGCCCTGTTTGCCGGCGACTTGTTGCGCATGTACACCCGCTACGCAGAACGCAACCGCTGGCAGGTGGAAATCGTGTCGGCCACCGAAAGCGACTTGGGCGGCTACAAAGAAGTGATTGCCCGCATTGTCGGCCTGGGTGCCTACAGCAAACTGAAATTCGAATCCGGCGGCCACCGCGTGCAGCGCGTACCGGCCACCGAAAGCCAGGGGCGCATCCACACCTCCGCCTGCACCGTGGCGGTGATGCCAGAAGCGGACGAGCTGGCAGACATCGAACTGAACACAGCCGATTTGCGCATCGACACCTTCCGCGCCTCGGGTGCCGGCGGCCAGCACATCAACAAAACCGATTCTGCGGTACGCATCACCCACCTGCCCACCGGCATGGTGGTTGAATGCCAGGACAGCCGTTCGCAGCACGGCAACAAAGCACAGGCGATGAAGGTGCTGGCCGCGCGGCTCAATGATGCCCAAAAACGCGAAGCACAGGCCAAAGAAGCGGCCGAGCGCAAATCGCTGATCGGCAGCGGCGACCGCAGCGAACGCATCCGTACCTACAACTATCCGCAAGGCCGGGTCACCGACCACCGCATCAATCTTACCCTGCACAAACTGGATTTCATCATGGACGGCGATCTGAGCGAAATCACCGCCGCCCTGCAAGCCGAGCATCAGGCCGAATTGCTGGCCGCCATGGGCGAGTGAAGCCAGAGACCGACGAGGCAAAAAATGCTTTTATTCATCGACAATTACGACAGCTTCACCTACAACATCGTGCAGTATTTCGCCCAGCTGGGGCAGGAAGTGCTGGTCAAATGCAATGACGAAATCGATCTGGACGGCATTGCCGCACTGAAGCCCCAATACCTGGTCATCGGCCCCGGCCCCTGCTCGCCCAAAGAGGCCGGCATTTCGGTGGCGGCGATGCGCCATTTTGCCGGCAAGCTGCCGATCATGGGCGTGTGCCTGGGCCACCAGACCATTGGCGAAGCCTTTGGCGGACGCATTGTGCGGGCGCAAACCCTGATGCACGGCAAAGTGTCGCCGGTGCACCATCTGGGCAGCGGCATGTTTGCCGGCCTGCCCGATCCAGTGATCTGTACCCGTTACCACAGCCTGGTGATCGAGCGTGCCAGCCTGCCCGACTGCCTGGAAATCACCGCCTGGACCGATGACGGCGAAATCATGGGCGTGCGGCATAAGCAATACGCCATCGAAGGCGTCCAATTCCACCCCGAAGCCCTGCTCACCGAGCACGGCCACGACATGCTGAACAACTTCCTGCAACAGCACGCTTGACACCAGGCTGCCTGAAAACCGAAAGCGTTTATGATTACCCCGCAACAAGCCCTCAACCGCCTGATCGACCAAAACGAGCTGTTTCACGACGAAATGACGGCCCTGATGCGCCAAATCATGTCCGGCGAAGTGGCACCGGAAGTGATTGCCGCCCTGCTGATCGGCCTGCGCATCAAAGTGGAAACCGTGTCCGAAATCGCCGCCGCCGCCGGTGTGATGCGCGAATTTGCCACCCGGGTTCCGGTGGCCGACACCCGCCATTTGGTCGATATTGTCGGCACCGGCGGCGACAATGCGCACACCTTCAATATTTCCACCACCAGCATGTTTGTGGCCGCCGCCGCCGGTGCCAAAGTGGCCAAGCACGGCGGTCGCAGCGTGTCCTCTTCCAGCGGCTCGGCCGACATCATCGAAACCATGGGTGCCGCCCTCAATCTGGACGCTGCCGCCGTTGGCCGCTGCATTGACCAGATCGGCCTTGGTTTCATGTTTGCCCCCAACCACCACAGCAGCATGAAATACGTGGCCCCGGTGCGCCGTGCATTGGGGGTGCGCACCATTTTCAACATCCTGGGACCACTGACCAATCCGGCCGGCGCGCCCAATCAGGTATTGGGTGTGTTTCACATGGATCTGGTCGGCATCCTGTCGCGGGTGCTGCAACAACTGGGCAGCCGTCACGTGCTGGTGGTACACGGTCACGACGGACTGGACGAAATCACCCTCACCGGCCCCACCCGGGTGGCGGAGCTGAAAGACGGCCTGATCATGGAATACGACATCCATCCCGAACAGTTTGACCTGCCGGTGCTGGAAAACCTCAAATCGCTGCAAGTGACCAACAGCCGCGAATCACTGGCCAAAATGGATACCGTGCTCTCCGGGCAGACCGGCCCCTGCCGCGACATCGTGCTGCTCAATGCCGCCGCCACCCTGTATGCCGGCGATGTGGTGCCCAGCCTGCAAGACGGCGTGGCCGCCGCCCGCGAAGCCATCGATTCCGGCCGGGCCCTGGCGCGGCAACAAGACTTTATTCGCCTGACCCAACAGGTCGCCACCGCCTGAGGAGCCTACCCGCATGAACTGGCAAGACATTCACGCCATCGCCTTTGATTTGGACGGCACCCTGGTTGACTCGCTGGCCGATCTGGCTGCCGCCGCCAATGCCATG
>JBHAET010000200.1:0-3062 GCA_041855705.1 Neisseriaceae bacterium | reverse complement strand
GCTTGCGCCCGCTTCACTTAAAAACAGCCGCTTGCCGCGCTTGTCGTGCTCGTCGGCCTCGATGCGCAGCCAGCCTTTTTCCGCCAACTGCTTGCAGACAAACGACACGGTTTGCTTGGGCAAACACCATTCTTCGCCGATTTCCTTGGGCGTGGTCGAGCCGTGCCGGCCGATTTGGTACAACACAAAAAACTCATTGGCACTCAAACCGCGCTGTTTCGCCCATTGAATATAAACATCCAGCAAGGCGGTACAGGTTTCGGCCAGCGCATCAAAAGGGGAGGCTTGCATAAAGATACTCGCAATAAGTCAATTTTCAGACTATATTAGTCCAATAATATACTTGATGCAAGAAGAAAGCGCTTGCCGTACGCCGTCTGTCCGAACGGCTTTCAGGTAGCCTGTTTGGGTGCTGCGGTGGTTTCGCTGTCAGTGTAAATCTTGCCTGCAGATAACGGCTTTGGGGTGTTTTGCGGACATCGGAAACCAGATATAGCGGGGCCCCCGAAAAATGGCATAGACAACCCTTTGAACAAAGCCTTTTGTTCAAAGGTTTAGAGAAAAAATACTATGCCATTTTTTGGGGAGGCGGCTATAAGCGTTTCGGCCGGGACAAGCCCATGGATGGTGTCCAAACCTATCCGTAAGTCACGCTTATTAAAAACACTTTGCCCATCACGCAGCAACGGCACACAATCCGGCATACCGCTTGCTGTGGAAAAATTGCTGCTTACTGGCGCGCAAGCAGACTAAAATGCCCGTTTTCTTTTAAGCGTTCAATCCTCTCGGCTGGGCGCGAATTGCTTCTCCAAAGCCGTGCAGGCGGTTTTTTTATCGCTTTGCCGTGCGGAAAGCGCCGTATTCTGCCACTGTTTTGGCCAATCGGCATCTGCCGCCGCACCTGTTTCGGGAAATGCAGGGTCTGCTTGCGGCTGCCTTCGTTGTTTAGATTGTTTGACTGGAGTGTGCATGAACACGATCACGGCCTCCGCCGTCATCGACACCCGCCAGCCTGCGGGCTGGCGTTGGGCGCCGGCATGGGTATTGGCCTATGTCGCCGCTTGGCCGGTAGCGCCGCTGTCCGAGGCGATACTCTCCCTCGGCGCGTTGACGGCGCTTTTTCTGCTGCTGCGTGCACGCTTTGCCAGCGGTCAGCATCTGCTTGGCCGCGGTGCATGGGCACTGTCCACGGCGCTGTTTTTCGCTTACTGGCTGCCGCAGCTGTTTTCTGCGCCGGATGCGCTTGATCCGGCGACGCTGGGCCATACGCTGGCCGGCCTGCGCTGTCTGCCGTTTATGTGGTTGGCGGCGGGGGCGGTGGCCAGCGAACGCGGGCGGCATACGGTTTTTGCCGGCATCGCGCTCATCGTGCTGGTGTGGGCGCTGGATGTGTTGCTGCAAGGCGCGAGTGCGGGCCGGATCAATTTTCTTAACGGCGCGCTGGATGCCCTCTATCCAGGCGGGCAGGGGCAGACAAGGTGCGAAGTCTGGCTCTTGCGCGGCGAGGACGGTTTCGACGGCGTTTTCGGCTCCTGCAATCCGGTGCTGGGCATCGTGCTTGCCAGTTGCTCGCCTTTCGTGCTGTTCGCTGCGGCGCAGCGCTTTGCCCGAGCCGGCTGGCTGGTTGCCGCGGTGTTGATGGGCATGGCCATTTTCTTTTCCGGTCTGGGTGCGGCCGGGGTGGGCTATGCGCTGGTATTGCTGTGCTCCGGCTGGCAGGTATGGGGCGGCAAACGCCTGCTGCTGGCCTTGGCCGGTTGTGCGGTAGTGATGACGGCGCTGGTCTTGAGCGTGCCGCAAGTGGGGGTGCATTTCGCCCGCGCCGCCATGCTGCCGCAAGGCGGTGCCACGGCTGCGGATGCGGCGCTTGCCGGCAGCGGCAGAATCTGGGGAGCGGCAGCCTGCATGGTGGAGAATCATCCGCTCAATGGCGTGGGCGCGCGCAATTTCCGCTACGCTTTTGCCGATTGCGATCCGGCGCGACAAATCTTGTGCATGGGCGAAAACTGCCCTATGCCGGCAGAGCAATGGAACGAAAGCACGGCATTGCATGCGCATCAACTGATTTACGAAATCCTGAGTGAAACCGGCTTCCTCGGCCTGGTATTGTGGCTGGCCGGGGCGGTGCTGGCCTGGCGCGCCTGGCGTGTTGCCGATGCGGCTTGCCGCGAGCGGGCACGACCGGCAATGCTGGCGCTGGCGGCGACGGTGTTCCCGTTCAATCCCCACCCGGCTTTCCATGCGCCGTTCTGGGGCGGGGTGTTTCTGTTGTGGGCGGCGCTGTATGCCGGCAGCCTGCTGGCCCGCGAAGCGGTGCCCGACACTTCTGATGTGGATAAAAATCCGCCCGGTTGATGCGGGCAGCAGCTAGACATGATCACAGTGTTGGCTTTGGCAACCCAAACTGCACGTGCTGGAACATTTATTCCGCTTCATCCAGCCATTGCCAGCCGCTTCGGGTGTCGCTGCGCTGCGGCAGGTGCGCAAGCGGCTGCTCGCCGGCAAGGCCGCTCAGCCAAAAGCCGCTGTCGTGGTAATACCAGGCCAGACGGCGCGGAGCCTCGACGCTGCGCAGGGCGCGGGCGATGCCGACATACACACTGGCATTGTGGTATTTGCTGAAAAACGGGCAGGTCATGGCCAGCGGCTGCGTGCCGATGCGAAGGTGCAGATGAATCTGCGGTGCTGTGCTTGCGGCATCGACGGGGGCAATGGCCAGTTGTTCGATGGCAAAATCCGGCCACTGTGCCAATTGGAACAAGTCTTCGATATCCGATCGCAGGCTGTCGATGGATTGCTCCACCTGTTCTTCATGAAAGCGCAGATTGGCCAGATAGCGCTCGGGTTGGTAATCCGGCACATACCACGGCGCTTCCAGCAAGGCGTTCAATACTTCATCCATGTCCACCGGCTCGCCGTAATCGGCCAATGCCGCGGCCAGCGCATCCACCGATGGGCGTTCCGGCGCGAGGATGCCGGCTTGGTGCAGCTTGTCCAGCCACTTTTCTGCCTCGGCACGGCCCTTGGCAGAAAGCGGGGGTGGTGGGGATTAGGGGACAGAG
>JBHAET010000199.1:0-5669 GCA_041855705.1 Neisseriaceae bacterium | reverse complement strand
CCTGCGCCATCTGTGGCTGCTCAATGCCAACCTGCCACGGCTGGCCCTGGGCATTGTGACCGCGGCCGCGCAGTTCGCCGCCGATTTCCACCAGATAATGCCGCACCCCGTTTTCTTCCAGCACTTGCGCCACCCGGTCCACACCAAAGCCTTTGGCAATTGCCGACAAATCCAGATACACACCGTCCGCCAGCTTGTCCAAACGTGCCGGCTGCTGGGCACGGTTCAAACGGATTTTGTCCAATCCCACGGCTTTCGCGGCAGCGGCCAACTGGGCAGCTTCCGGTGCGCGGGCAATGCTTTTGTCCGGACCAAAACCCCACAGATTGACCACCGGCCCAATGCTGACATCCAACGCACCCCGGGTACTGCGGTTGAGTGTTTGCGCCTCGGCCAGCACCGTGGCAAATCCGTCGCTGATCGGCATGCCTTCCCCGCCCGGCAAACGGTTGAAGCGGCTGATTTCGGAATCGGCCTGATAGGTGGACATCTGGCGGTTGACCTCCTGCAGCGCCGCCTCAATCTGCCGGTGCAACAGCGCAGCGGCCGGCAGTGACTGCCCCGGTTCGGCCAAGTATTTCACCGTATAACGGGTGCCCATGGTTTCGCCGCCCAAAACCTGAACCGCCAGCGGTTTTTCTGCGCCGCAGGCGGTCAGCAGCAACATGCAAACCAACAGCCCGGCCCATAACCATTGCCGGCACCGTGCCCACAAAACCGGCAACGGCAATATGCCTGCCGCACGCCATAACCAGGTTTCCACAACCGCATTCTTCATCACAGGCCCAGCGCCCTCAAACCAAAAGCGCCCTTATACCGAAGCCGGCTGCAGACCACAAGCCCCAAGCGCATGAAATGCCATCCGGCAGCCGGCCGGCATGCCTTGACGGTGACCATAAAGCCCTGCACACCCATCAGTCCATGCCGCAAACCGGCCATACAACGGTCACCATATTGCCCGCCCTTGCCATGAGCCGTGGCGCTCACCGGCGGGTAGAAATGCCCAGCAAACGGTACAGCGGACAGAAATTGATCAGCGCAGTGGCCACCAGAATCAACCCGACCCAGCCCCAGACTCCGATCACACCCAGCAGGCTCAGCACCACCAACGCCAAACCCAGCAACAAACGCAACAGACGGTCGATTGAATGCAAATTACTGTTCATCGATGTACTCCTTAAATATTACCGAAATCATGAAAATCCACGCTCAAGCATCCCGCCCATACGCCACGAGGCTGCCTGAACGGACAAAATGTCTGCAACGGCACGATGCCGGCCAACGGCCCGTACCACCTCAGACACGATTCCACGGCATTTTGGCCAACAGTCGGGCCATGCCGCAAAAACCACTGACACCGGCAAACAGCAGACCAGCGCCCACCGCCGCACACAGTGCATAAAACCATGGCGATACAGCCACACCCAACAAGGCACCCAGCAACACCAAACTGCCGGCAGCAATCTGCACTTGGCGCATCAAATCCAAGGGCGCACCAGGCTGGCCCTCAACCGGCAGGCCGGCCTTGTTCCAGGCCTGCAAGCCGCCATCCAGCAAATACACGCGCCGACAGCCGGCCGCAGCCTGCTGCAACCGTGCCGCATGCTGGCCAGTACGCATGCCCGACCAACAACTAAAAATGACTTCGCCACCGGGCGGCAAACGGTCGGCCGCCAATTCGGCCAGCGGCAATGAATGTGCACCGGCAATGTGCTGGCGCCGGTATTCGTCGGCACTGCGAATGTCAATCAGCAGGGCACCTTGAGTCAGGCGTTCGGCAACTTGTTGCGGTGTTAAACGTTCGGGATGCATGATTTAATCACTCTCGTCCGGGGGACAAAAAATGGCTTGCAAAACCTCCAGCATGCGCCATACCCGATCATCGCCGATCGAGTAATACAGGGTTTGCGCCTCACGCCGATAGGTAATCAGCCCTTCGTCCCGCATTTTGGCCAAATGCTGGGACAAGGCCGACTGGCTCAAGGTGGTGTGCTGCTGAATCTGGCCGACACTCAACGAGCCTCCGCCCGCCAGCAAACACAAAATCTGCAAACGATGCGCATTGCCCAAGGTGCGTAGGAATTCGGCGGCGGCAGCGGCCTGCTGTGCAAATTGCTGTGGATTTGAATACATAATTCAGTAATTTCTAATTTAGATTAAACTAATATAAAAGTCAAGCCTGCGACACCCGCGGTCACACACCGGTTATGACGGAAAACCCTCTGGCTAAATTGAGCAAAATCTGCGGCAGTACCTGCCAAAGCAGCTATAATGCCAGCGCCTGATGCCGGCAACATCCGCCCATTCAGTGCACTTTGCTTTTTTGTTTACCACCAACAGATTGCCATGACACACCGGATTCTTCTCTCTTTCTTGGGCATCTGCCTGTTGGCGCCATCTTGGGCCGATACCACGGTATACGGCAGCATCAACACCGGTTGGGAATACAGCCAGACCCGCGCAAACGACCGGCCGGCGGTATCGGGCAACGGCATCACCGACCGTGGCAGCTATGTCGGCCTGCGCGGCTCTTGGCCGCTGGACAGCCAGGCCGGCACCGACCGCGACCGTCGTGATGCACCGCGCATCATCTGGCAAGTGGAACAAGACGTCGATACCGGCAACCCGCGCCGGAGGCGCGACTGACGCCGTTTGCGCTTGTCTTGCAAAACCGCCATCCGCCCCGATATGGCGGTTTGTCATTCACCAGAACCGAGTCACCACGACCGATGAAATCACGCACCTTCTTGCTGGCGGCACTCACTCTCGGCTTGGCGGCTTGCGGCGACAGCCGCCAAGCCGAACTGGCGGCCCAGATTGAAGCCCAGCAGCAACAAATCGCCCAACAACAGGCACAGTTGCAGGCCATGCAGCAACAGCTGCAAAACGGTTCGGCCGCAGCTGCCGACGATGCGGTTTACCAACTGGCTCCCGAAGCGGTGGCGTCAACCATCCCGGCCGCCTTTATCGACGGCAATCAAGGCCAACCGGTTACCGGTACCGACGGTCAGCAATACCTGTACGATGCCCATAGTGGCAACTGGCTACTGTACAGCCTGGTTGGCGCTGCCGCCGGCGCTTTTATCGGCAATTCGCTGGCCGGCAAATTCCAGCGTGCTCCGGCCGGCAATGCCGCCGCCCAACAAATCCGCGCCCGCTACCACCAGTCACAGCCCTATCGCGGCCAACCGGTCCAAACACCCAATACCCTGCGCGAAGCACCGAAAACCAATGCTGCTGCCGGCGCCTCGCCGCAATACCGCCAAGTCAATCCAACAGCCGCCAAACCGCGCCCGAATGTGCGCCGCAGCGGCCTGCGCCGTCGTTAAGGAAACCATATGACCGCCATTCTTGTGATTTTGTCGCTGATCTTGCTGATTGTCGGCTTGCTGGGTACCGTATTGCCCGCCATTCCCGGGCTGCCGCTGATGTTTGTCGGTGCCTGGTTGCTGGCCTATACCGGTGACTACCAGATCATCGGCACCACCACCCTGGTGGTGCTCGGCATCCTGGCCGCCGCCGGTTCGGCAATGGATTATGTGGCCGGCCTGCTGGGGGCCAAATTCACCGGTGCCAGCAAACCGGCCTTGTGGGGCGCGTTTGCCGGCAGCATCATCGGCCTGTTCTTTGGCCTGCCCGGCCTGATTCTCGGCCCGCTGGTCGGTGCCGCACTGGGCGAATTGTGGGCACGCCGCAGCCTGCTGGCCGCCGGCAAGGTCGGCATCGGCACCTTTATCGGCTTCATCATCGGTGTCGCCGCCAAACTGGGCAGTGCGCTGGCGATTCTGCTCACGGTGGTGGTGATGTTTGTGATCAGCCTGTTTTAGAGTCGAGCACCCAAAAGCGTTGCACGGGACATTCCGCACCTAAAGCCAGACAACGGGGCGCCGCCCATCCCGCCTGCCCAACCGCAAAGCAACACGGTGTGGTTGGGGTGTGATGACGGCGCCACCACCGGACGGCCAGACACCAGCCACGCGCCCAAAACACAATCCGACACACCCGTCATCAGCCACAAGACGCCGGCACCGGCTTTAGCCCTGCGCCGACACCCACCACACCACAACGACGGCCACCGCCAATGCGGCCAGCAACCGTAATCCGGTAGCAAAACGCAACGGCTTGACGGTGGCCGGCAATGATTTGTAGCCACTGATCATCGGCTTGATCAGATCCGTTTTTTTCAACAGTTTATAACCCACCACCGCACTGATGTGCACGGCAATCAGCCCCAGCAGCGCCCAAAAAAACGTGGCGTGA
The DNA here is from genome assembly GCA_041855705.1 of Neisseriaceae bacterium. Taxonomy (GTDB): domain Bacteria; phylum Pseudomonadota; class Gammaproteobacteria; order Burkholderiales; family Neisseriaceae; genus JALJZY01. The sequence continues at coordinate 1,409 of JBHAET010000199.1, read as the reverse complement.
AAATGCCGCAACCGACTGCCGGTTTCCTCGCTAACCCAACTGTTGAGATAGCCGGGCGACACCCAAGTGTTTTCATCGGCGGCAAACAGGCCGCTGGCCAACTGAATGCCGATTGCCAGCAGCAATGCCACCACCATCAGCGCCCCCAAGGGATTGTGTCCCGGCTGTTCGCTCTCCCCCACCTCGCCTTTCAGGTAGCGTCTGATCTGGCCCGGCCCGCGCACGAATTGGGCAAAGCGGGCGGTATCACTGCCCCACACCCCCCAGCACAAACGAAATACCCATAATCCCAAAATCAGCAAGCCCACCCGCAAATGCCATGCCAGCCAGTTGCCGCCGGTATCGGCACTGAACCACATAAAGGGTATGGCCAACACCAGTGTCCAATGAAACAAACGGATGGGCAAATCCCAAACCTTGATTTTCTGTTGCATCACATCTCCTCAAATCAAACCAGCCATCATTGCCGGCCGGCGGCCATGGCGGCCCATCAGCCGCCCAAAATTTTTCCCAGAACCGGAATGTTAGGGTCTATTGACAATGAACACAACGGCGGTATTTTTGGTCAAAATTCCCCGCCTGCTGTGTTCAAAATGTGCGCAAGGTGTCCAATCTTGCGGTGCTTGGTACCGCAAAAAACTGCTTCGCCGGCCAATGGCCAACAGATCCTGACAAACCGCTATTACCCACCAGAACCATCGTCAATCACAGTCATGCCGGCGGCTGGAAACATCGGTTTCACCGGACAGGATCGTCAAATCACACAGAACGATGCTGGTTGCCTCGTCATGTGGCATCTTGTTTTGCTACGGAGTTTGATAAGGGGCATGGTACGGATTTTCCAAACGGCCTGGCAGCGTATAATTTGTGTTTGGCAGCACCCAAACCGGCAAAATGAGCCGTTTGACAATCAAACCAGCCCAGCCATTTCGTGCGTGCTGTGGCAAAATGCCCGCGGCAGTTGGCACAAACACCGCCCGCATCACTTGATATGGCGGCAAGCTCCGAGCCAAGCACATTTTGAAAACAGCACCCCCAACAGCAGGATGGAACCTGATGCGGAATTTGCCGCCCCAGGCTGCCTGAAAAACCACCATGCACACTGCCATCCGTCCCGTCCGCCAACCATCGGAACCGCCTTATGCACGCTTGCGATTATACCCCGCCGACCGACCTGCTCACACATTGGCAGCGGCACGCCCGCCTGCACTTTCCCGCCCTGTGCCGGCCGCGGGCTGCCGACAGTCACAAAGGCAGCCATGGCACACTGGCCGTGGTGGGCGGTGCCCAAGGCATGAGCGGGGCGATTGTGCTCTCCGGCAGTGCGGCGTTGATCAATGGTTGCGGCAAGGTATGGCTGGGATTTGCCCAGCCACAACTGCCGCTGCCGTGGCTGCCGCAACAGCCGG
>JBHAET010000198.1:0-7198 GCA_041855705.1 Neisseriaceae bacterium | reverse complement strand
CCCATCCCTATACCGAAGCGCTGCTGGCCGCCATTCCCGAATTGGCCATCGGCCAAAAACGCCTGCACAGCCTGCCCGGGGTGGTGCCGAGCCAGTATGACCGGCCTGCCGGCTGCCTGCTCTCGCCGCGCTGTCCGTACAAGGCCGCCGCCTGTGACCAACCGCCGCCCATGCAGCCCAGCGCCCACGGCCAGGTCCGCTGCATCCACACCGCCCCGCCCGGGCACCAACCATCTGCCGGAGCATCCGCATGAGCGACAACATTGTGTTAAAAGCCGACCAGCTGCACCGCCACTATCCGGTGTCCTTGGGCTGGGGCAAGGGCAAGGCCGTGGTCAAGGCCCTCAACGGCATCTCCTTCCAATTGGCCGCCGGCAAAACGCTGGCGGTGGTGGGCGAATCCGGCTGCGGCAAATCCACCCTCGCCCGTCAGCTGACCCTGATCGAAGCCCCCAGCAGCGGCGAGCTCTACATCAACAACGAAGCCACCGCCCGGCTGAACAAACGCCAGCTCAAACACCTGCGCACCCAAATCCAGATGGTGTTTCAAAATCCCTATGGCAGCCTTAACCCGCGCCAGACCATTGCCTACCAGCTGGCCGAACCGCTGACCATCCACACCGGTCTGGGCCAGGCCGAGAAACAGGAACGGGTTAAGGAAATGATGCGTCAGGTCGGTTTGCGGCCGGAGCACGCCGGCCGCTACCCGCACATGTTCTCCGGCGGCCAGCGCCAGCGCATCGCACTGGCGCGTGCCATGATGCTCAATCCGAAAATCGTGGTCGCCGACGAGCCGACTTCGGCACTGGACGTATCGATTCAGGCACAGGTGCTCAATCTGTTCATGGACTTGCAGGACGAATACCACACCGCCTATGTGTTCATCTCGCACAACCTGTCGGTGGTACGCCATGTGGCCGACGACGTGATGGTGATGTATCTGGGCCGCGCAGTGGAACACGGGCCCAAAGACGCCATTTTCGAGCGGCCGCTGCACCCCTACACCCAGGCCTTGCTGGCCGCAGCCCCCAGTGTCAACGGCCACAAAACCGATTTGCACCTGAAAGGCGAACTGCCCAGCCCGCTCAACCCACCCGGCGGCTGCGCCCTGCACCAGCGCTGTCCGCACGCCACCGAGCGCTGCGCCCAGGAGGAACCGCCGCTGCGCGAATTCCAGGGCCGGCTGGTGGCCTGCCTGCGAATTGAGGAAATCGCCGCCTGACACGGCGGCGTACAGCAAAACGGACGGGCTGCAACCCGTCCGTTTTGCTTTCAAACCGCGGTACCAACCGGTTATGAGTGCGTTTCAGCCGCGATAGCGGATGCCCTCAACCTGAGTGCTGACCCGGGTGCCGGCCGTACCGGCCACAATCGCCTCGATGTCGGCCAGCGCACCGATCACCGCCGTGTTGCCGGTGTTTTCGGCAAATTCGCAGGCTGCCTGAATTTTCGGCCCCATCGAACCGGCAGGAAAGGCCAGTTGGCGCAAGGCATCGGGGTGGGCGGCGGCCACCGCCTTCTGCTCCGGCGTTCCCCAGCCGACATAGGCGGCATCGACATCGGTGGCAATCACCAGCAAATCGGCTTGCAGCTGTTCAGCCAGCAGCGCCGAGCACAGGTCTTTGTCGATCACCGCCTCCACCCCGCTCAGGTGGCCGGCACCGTCGTAATAAGTGGGAATGCCGCCACCACCGGCACACACCACCACCGTGCCTTGCTGCAACAGCCACTGTACCGGCCGGATTTCGAAAATCCGTTGCGGGCGCGGGCTGGGCACCACACGGCGGAAATGTTCCCCGTCCGGGGCAATGTGCCAGCCTTTCTCGGCGGCCAGCCGTTCGGCCTCTTCCTTGCGGTACACCGGGCCGATGGGTTTGGTCGGGTGCTGGAAGGCCGGATCGTTCTGATCCACTTCCACCTGGGTGAGAATGGTGGCCAGCGGCACCTCCGGCGGCAGCAGATTGCCCATTTCCTGCTCGATCATGTAACCGATCATGCCCTCGGTCTGGGCGCCGAGCACATCCAGCGGATAGGTTTCCACTTCGGTATAGGCCGCGCCCTGCAAGGCCAGCAGGCCGACTTGCGGTCCGTTGCCGTGGGCAATCACCAATTCATTGCCAGGGTGTACCTTGGCCATTTGCACCGCGGCCAGCCGCACGTTCTCACGCTGGTTGGCGGCGGTCATCGCTTCGCCGCGACGCAACAGGGCGTTACCGCCCAAAGCAATCACAATACGCATCTTGTCTGCTCCTGATGGAGCGGGCGCAGGCCTGTTATCCGCGCCCGCCGGGGTTACAGGCCGCCCAAGGCCGACACCAGCACCGCCTTGATGGTGTGCATGCGGTTTTCGGCCTGGTCAAACGCAATGTTGTAGGGCGATTCGAACACTTCTTCGGTGACTTCGATGCCGCCGGCCAAATGCGGATACTGTTCGGCAATCTGTTTGCCCACCTTGGTATCGCTGTTGTGAAACGCCGGCAGACAGTGCATGAATTTCACCCGCGGATTGCCGGCGGCCTTCATCATATCGGTGTTCACCTGGTAGGGCAGCAGCATATCGATGCGCTCGCCCCAGGCTTCAATCGGCTCACCCATCGACACCCACACGTCGGTATGGATGAAATCCACTCCTTTAACCGCCTCTTTCGGGTCTTCGGTCAGCAAAATGCGGGCACCGCTCTGTTCGGCAAAGCGGTGACATTGCGCCACCAGATCATCCGCCGGCCACAAGGCCTTGGGGGCGGCAATGCGCACGTCCATGCCCAGCTTGGCCCCAATCAGCAACAGCGAGTTGCCCATGTTGTTGCGGGCATCGCCCAGATAGGCATAGCGGATCTTGTGCAGCGGCCGGTCACTGTGCTCCAGCATGGTCAGCACGTCGGCCAGCATTTGGGTGGGGTGGTATTCGTCGGTCAGGCCGTTGAACACCGGCACCCCGGCGTAATCGGCCAATTCCTGCACCACTTCCTGGCTAAATCCGCGGTACTCGATGCCGTCATACATGCGGCCAAGCACGCGGGCGGTGTCTTTCATCGTTTCCTTGTGGCCAATTTGCGAAGAGGTGGGATCAATGTAGGTTACATTGGCGCCTTGATCGTAGGCGGCCACTTCAAACGCGCAACGGGTGCGGGTGGAGGTTTTCTCGAAAATCAGGGCAATGTTTTTGCCACACAAATGTTTTTTTTCGGTTCCGCTGTATTTGGCCCGCTTAAGATCGCGCGCCAGGTCCAGCAAAAAACGCAAATCCTGGGTGCTGTGGTGCACCAGGCTGAGCAAATCGCGATTGTGCAGATTGTAGGACATGACAAACTCCTTGCATGAAAAACGTTTGGTCAACAAAACCAGCCAAGGGTCTGTTGACAATTGACCCTGGAGGCTGCCTGAAAGCAGCCATTGCCGCTTCAGGCAGCCTGCCTTCAGTCATCCACCGGCTCGCGGATGATCGGGCAAGTCATACAGCGGCCGCCACCTCGCCCGCGGCCCAGCTCGGCCGACGGGATGGTGATCACTTCCACCCCCGCCTTGCGCAGCAGGGTGTTGGTGTAGGTATTGCGGTCGTAGCCGATCACCACCCCCGGCTCCAGCGCAAACACATTGTTGCCGTCGTCCCACTGTTCGCGCTCGGACGCATAATCGTCGCCGCCGGTTTGCACCACGCGCAGCGTTTTGAGTCCCAGCGCTTCGGCCACCACATCAACAAAATGTTTGTTTTCGCGACGCACATCCAGACCGCCGGGCTTGCCTTCGTCCGGACGCAGACTGAAGGCGGTGATGTGGTCGACCACCTCGGGGAAAATATTGACCAGATCACGGTCACAGAAGGTAAACACGGTGTCCAGATGCATGGCGGAACGGATTTTCGGCAAGGCCGCCACAATCACGCGCTCGGCCGCACCGGCGGCAAACAGGCGTTTGGCCACTTCGGTAATGCCCTGCAAAGAGGTGCGCTCGCCCATGCCGATCAGCACCACGCCCTTGCCGATCGGAAACACATCGCCGCCCTCCAGCGTGGCTTTGCCGAAATGCTGGTCCGGATCGCCCCACCAAACCTTGACGCCGGCTTCGGCAAACAGCGGGTGGAAACGGTAAATGGCGGCGGCCAGCAGGGTTTCCTGCCGCCGTGCCGGCCAGTACATCGGATTGAGGGTTACCCCACCGTAAATCCAGCAGGTGGTGTCGCGGGTAAACTGGGTATTGGGCAGCGGCGGCAAGGCAAAGCCAGCGTCGCCTTGTGCCGCGCGCACCAAGGCGCTGACATCGGCACCCACACTGTCGGGCAAGTCGTTGACGCTGACACCGCCAATCAGAAATTCGGCTTGCTGGCGGCTGCCAAGCCCTTCCAGCCAGGCACGCAGTTCGTGCAGTAGGGTGGCGCTGACCGCATTGGCAGTGAGTTTGCGGTCCAGCACCCATTTGAGCGCCTCCGGCTGGGCCAGGGTTTCGGTGAGCAGATTGTGCATTTCCAGCACTTCCACCCCGCGCTCACGCATTTTGGTGACAAAGTCGAAATGGTCACGCTTGGCCTGGCTGACCCACAACACATCGTCAAACAGCAGTTCGTCACAATTGTCGGGGGTCAGTCGCGTGTGCGCCAGACCGGGCGAACACACCATCACCCGTTTGAGCTTGCCCACTTCGGAATAAACGCCGAGTTTGTCGTTTGCTTGCATGATATCCAACTCCTTTGTTGGGGAAAGGGGCAGCCGGCCCAGGCCAGGCTGCCTGAAAACTGCCGGCCGGCATCACAGGCTCAAACTGCCGTTGGCCAGACCGATGGCCGCAATCACCGCACCCACCACTGCGGCGGCAAAATAGGCTTTTTCCAGATGGGTGAACACTGGTTGCCGGTTTTCACGCCGTGCCCAGATGTACACCGCGGCACCGGGCGCATACAGCAAGGCCGACAGCAGCAGGTATTGCACCCCGGCCGCATACAGGAGCCACACACTGTAAACAACGGCAATCACACCAATCAGCAAATCTTTGCCGCGCGCCTCCTGCGCCGCATAGCCGTCGCCGCGCACCGCAATCATCACCGCGTACACGGTGGAGAAGAAATACGGCATCAGAATCATCGAGGTGGCCAGATACAGCAAATCCAGATACGAGCTGCTGTAAAACAGGGTAATCACCAGAAACAGCTGGATGCAGCCATTGGAAACCCACAGGGCATTGGCCGGCACCCCGTTGCGGTTTTCCTTGCGGAAAAACGCCGGCATGGTCTGGTCGGAAGCGGCCGAATACAGAATCTCACCACAGAGCAAGGTCCACGACAGCAAGGCACCGGCCAGCGACACAATCAGACCTATCGAAATGAACGCCGCACCCCAATTACCCACCACATGCGCCAGCACATAGGCCATTGACGGGTTTTTCAGCGCTGCCAGCTCCGGTTGGGTCATCACCCCGGCGGAGAGCACATTGACCATCACCAACAGGGCCAGTACGCCGATGAAACCCAGTACGGTGGCCTTGCCCACATCGCTGCGCCGTTGGGCACGCGCCGAATACACGCTGGCTCCTTCAATGCCGATAAACACCCACACTGTCACCAGCATCATGCTTTTGACCTGGTTCATCACGCTGCCCAACTCGGGATTGCCCAAACCCCAGAAGTCGCTGCGAAAAATATCCATTTTGAACGCCACGCCCACCAATGCGATAAAGGTCAGCAGCGGCACCACCTTGGCAATGGTGGTGATCAAATTGATGAACGTGGCTTCCTTGATGCCGCGCAACACCAAGGCATGCAGGCACCACAGCAACACCGAGGCCGCAATAATGGCCGCCGGCGTATTGCCTTCGCCAAACAGCGGAAAGAAATAGCCCAACGTACCGAACAGCAGCACCAGATAGCTGACGTTGCCAATCCAGGCACTGATCCAGTAGCCCCAGGCCGACGAAAACCCCAAATAATTGCCGAAACCGGCCTTGGCATAGGCGTATACCCCGTTGTCCAGGTCCGGTTTGCGGTTAGCCAGAGTCTGGAACACAAAGGCCAGCATCAACATACCCACCGCGGTAATGCCCCATCCGATCAGAATTGCACCGGCTCCGGCTCCGGCGGCCATGTTTTGCGGAATGGAAAAAATCCCCCCGCCAATCATCGAACCCACCACCAAGGCGGTGAGTGCGCCCAGTTTTAGTTTTTGTGTGTCTTGAGACATGATGGCTCCTTTGTTGGGAAAACAGCGGCAATCACGGCTGATGCCATCACGGCGCGGGCCGGCCCTGCCACAACACGGACCACAACCCGGCCATCGCCGCCACAGGCAGCAAACCGGCTCTGCCCCGGGCACACCTGCCCGGCCGCTTGACCGTTGACCGCCCATACCATACTAACCGGAAACCCAAGGGGCAACCTTGACGATCATCAAATTAAATAATTGATTTATTTATATTTTATTAAACAGTAACCCGGTTATGCTAGCACAGGAATTGTGACAAAATCCGACATCCGGCCCCGATCAAACCATCGATTTGCAGACGGTTTGCGCTGAGTCATGTCCGCCGCACTTGCTGCAAAGCAACACGCGGCCAACCGGTTACCATGGCTGGTTTGCCCGGTATTTATCCCGTTTGAAACCTCTGCATCCCTCATCTGCGGCACATTTGAAGCGTTGTGCGCTGCTTGCTCGCTTAATCTTTTTCCATGTGATGTTTACACTCGCTGTGCTGCTGCGCCTTGAACTGCGCGGCAGATGGAGGTTTTGCAAAGGCCTCTGGCGGTTGGCAAAGGCCTCAGTTTGCACTATGGTTTGCGCCATCCCGGCAGTCCGCATCACGATCGGCAAACCGGTTTGACAAACATTTTCAAATATTGAATAAAAATAATTATCGTTTATAATCCATCCCCTGTTGACATCATGCATTACAAGGGGAATGCCATGCGTTTGAAATATCTGGCTTGGGCGTTGTGTGTCACCGGTACACCGCTGCTGGCCACCGCTGCCGATGACGGTACCCGCTTGCCGGACATCGACGTTACCGCCGTCCAGCCGCACACCGCCCACAGCATCAGTGACATCCGGGGCGACGAGATTGCCCGCCAACAACCGGCCAATCTGAAACAGTTGCTGCAACACCAGACCAGCGTGGCCGTCAGCCAGGTGCAGCGCACGCGCCAAGGCAACGACAGCGTGAACATTCGCGGCCTGTCCGGCAACCGTGTCAGCCTGAGCATTGACGGCATTGCCTT
>JBHAET010000197.1:0-4034 GCA_041855705.1 Neisseriaceae bacterium | reverse complement strand
TTTGTTCCGGTGTGGCGAAATACTGGCTGGGTACAAAATCATGCGGCCGGCGCTTGTCGGCCAGCACATAACCGCCGGCAATGCACACCCGCGCCTCATGCGCCTGAAAATCATCCGTGTCCAGAAACTGGGTCGGATGGGTGGCCACCACCGGCACTTGGTGTTCGGCAGCCAACAACAGGCTGCCTGAAACCACGCTTTCCCATTCCGGCCGTTCCGGCAAGCGCTGCAACTCCAGATAAAAACCGTCGCCAAACCATTGCCGGTATTTGGCCAGCGCCACCGCGGCCGCTTCCGGCTGGCCATTGAGCAATGCTTGGCCGATTTCACCATATTGCGCCCCCGACAGGCACAGCAGGCCACTGTTGTCGCCCGTTGCCAGCCATGCTTGCCGGATTTGGGCACGGTGCGGATCCTTGTCACTGCCCACATAAGCATCGGTCAGCAACTCGCTCAAGCGCAAATAACCGGCGCTATTTTTGGCGATCAGCAACAACCGGAAGGGCTTGTCCGGCTGGGACGGATTGTCGAGCCACACATCGGCCCCGACTATCGGTTTGATGCCGGCCGCCCGGCAGGCCTTGTAAAACTTGACCATGCCAAACACATTCATCAAATCGCTGATGCCCAAAGCCGGCAGCCCCAGACTGCCGGCACGCTTGACCGCGTCCTTGATCCGCACCATTCCGTCTTCAATTGAAAACTCGGTGTGCAAGCGCAATGGAATATAAGCAAAATCAGACATATCGTGATCATTTCCAATAGGGAGCGGCCAATGGCCGGATGCCGCCTCACCCAGAGGCCGGCACAGTCGGAGCGGACCAACGGCAGCCATTCCGGCTTATGCAACAGCCAATGGTTTTTGTTGCCCCGGCTTACCGACCATTGAGCTTTATCATCGGCATGGCGGTATCGAACCATCAGAAGATGGCCGCAGCTTGGCTTTCAGGCAGCCCAACGACGGTACGGCCATTGTATTCATTGCCAACAGACCCTAGTCACCACTGCCGCCAAACGATTCAAACAATACTTTTTGCTGGGTCAGCAATGCTTTTTGCGCCTGTACCGCCTGCAGCTGAAATTGCAGCCACATCTCGACGCTGTCCAAGTCTGACAGCCGCTTTTCCACTTCGGCCAACGAAGTGGGCGGCAAAAACGGCAGCGACGACGCCTGCCCCTGAGTCTGCTGCCAAAATTGCTGCCACACGGCAAAAGGATTGTGGCTGTCGTTCATCATCTGCTCCTCTCACAGATTGCCGGTCAACTCATACGGCCACTTGGGCATCACGCCATCCATAACCATGAATATGCCGACCGGATCAAAAATCAGCTTATGGGTCCTGCCCTGCCCAGGCCCAGTGACAGCCCAGTAAACCTTGTGCCAGATACTCAGATTCAATGTCATTCGCGGTTCAGACCGCCGCATGTGCAGGTCCAACAGAGCATCAGGCAAGTAAATGCAGGCAGCGCGCCCGAAAAGGCATCCATTGGCAACGCTTCCAATACGCTGCCGACGGGTATGGTGCAAAGATCCTCTCATGGGAAACCCAGCCAACAGAAGCCGGCTATTTTACGGCAAGCAGCGTACCGCTGCCTGCCTATTTGCACCGGCCAAGGCAATCGGGCTGTATTTCCACAGAAATACAGCCCGATAAAGGGAACCCCCGCCGGTGCCGTTTCGGCGCCATCCGCTTGAACCTTGGGGACAAGGCCGGCAGCATCGAACGGTTTCGGGTACATCTGCAAGAGACGCGCTCACCCACCAGATACTGTGCCACCGTAAAAGCGAACTATTGGTTCAAAGGAATATATGCCTTCACGCACACCGCAGGGGAATTTAACTGGTCCGTGATCAGCGGCCTGCCAACGCAGTGGCGTCTTCACAGGTGCGGATCAGGGTTTTAATTTTACGCTCAAACTCACCAATTGCCAAACCATCCTGCACAGTTAATTTGAGTAAATCATGGGTCAGGTTCAACGCCGCCATGATCACGATTTTATCGGTTTCCACAATCCGGCCGGTGCTCTGGATGGCGGCAATCTTGTCATTGAGCATGGACACCGCCTGCATCAGGGTGTCGTATTCCGAAGCCGGGGTACCGATGTTGAACTGGCGCCCCAGAATATCCACCTGGACTTGTCTGGTCTCCATCAGGCCTGCTCCTCCGCCCCGGCTGCCGGCATGCGGGCCAGCAGGGTTTGGATGTCGTCGGCCGACTGGCGCAAGGCTGCCTGATAATGACGGCTTTCCTCCCGCAACTCGTCAATCACCTGCTGCAGGTTCTGCTCCAATTGAAACAACTGGATTTCGTGCTTCTGGCTTTGTTCAGCCTGCTGTTCACGAAAGGTTTCCGCCTGGCGCAACCGGTCTTCACGCAGCCGGGCCACCTCGCTGCTCAGACTCTGGTTTTCGCCCAGCAGGGTTTTGAATTGTGCCACCAATGCGGCAATACTGGTTTCCAATTGCTGTAACTGATTATTCATGGTTTGCCTGTACTCGTTTCAGGAATGACCATCCGGCCCAAGGTTCAGGCCGCATGGTTGCCGAATTTACCGGCCTTGTCAATTGCCGGCATCCGCATCGTTACGGCTGGGCCGGGGCCTGGTTGGGATTGGCCTTGATCTGGTCTGCCGGTTTCCATACCCCTTCGCTGACCTGATACACGGTCAGCACCGCTTCATTGCGCCAGCCGATGTCGTCAAACGTCAGCGCGCCACTCAACAGGCCATCAGGCATGTTCAGGCTCTTGAGCTTGCTCAGATAAACTGCCGGATCACGGCTGTCGGCCAGCTTCATCGCCGTCACCAGTGCCCAAGCGGCATCATAGGCATAAGCGGCCGCCGGATCGGCATCCTTGCCGGCACGCTGTTCAAATGCGGTGGCAAAGGCTTCACCGCCGGTCATCGCCGACAAGGGCATGCCGGCACGTACCGCCATGGTGTCGGTGGCATAGTGACCGGCCTGCTGGATAAAGGTTCGGTTCTGGGCGGCGGCAGTCAGCATGACCGGTACCAACACCCGGTTTTGCTGCAGTTTGCGCACCAAGAGGGCGGCCGATTTGGCGTCACCGCTGTAAAACACCAGATCCGGCTTGGCCTCGGCCAACTGCAAGACCAGCTGGCGCACATCGGCCTGATTGGCCTTGCCCAGAATGTACATGTCCGCCTGAGCACCTTCCTGCTGCAAACGCTGTTGCAGGCTTTGGGCCAGTACCGTCTGGGCATCGAAGCTGACAATGGCGATTTTTTTCAGCCCCTGCTGCACCACCAGATAATGGGCGATCAACCCGCCCTGTTGCCGGGCAGTGGCCTGCATGTGAAACAAGTAGATGCCGTCGGCCTCGCTGCCGCGACCAATCAGATTGATGCCGGGCAACCCTTGCTGGGCCAGGATTTCGGTCTGATCCGGCAGCACATAACCGATCACCGCCGCCGGCTGGTATTCGGCCAGCGCCGAACGCAAAGCTTGCTCATTGTCGCCGGCCACTTCGCGTACCGACCACTGCGCCGGCTGACCATCCAGCTGCCAGCCCTTGGCATTGGCTTCGGCCAGCGCCAGTTCCACCGCCTGACGACCGCCGGCATCATCGCTGCCTTTGACATACAAAATCGGAATGCTGCGCCCTGCTTCCGATGCCGCAGCGGTGGCCGGTGCCTTGTCCGCAGCGGTCTGCTGCTGGCCGCAGGCAGCCAGCAAACACACCAAGATCACGGATCCGAACGCAATCGATGTTATCTGTTTCCGCACCTGTACTCACCTCTGCTATGGCCAATCCATTGCGGCCGTTGCCGCGCGGCAGCATCATACCATTATTCGGGCCGCCGCATCATTCAATCCGCGGCCGCCGCTCCATCAGGCTCTCCGCCACCGTACGCACATCCACCCGGCCGTGCAGCAAGCCATGCAGCACATGCACCACCGGCATGTCGACATTCAACCGTTGCGCCTGACGCCAAGCCGCCTGCACGGTGTATACCCCTTCGGCCACATGGCCCAGTTCGGTCAGAATTTGCGGCAATGTTTTGCCTTCGGC
>JBHAET010000196.1:0-3869 GCA_041855705.1 Neisseriaceae bacterium | reverse complement strand
TCGGCATCAGGCTGCCTGAAATGGTTGCGGATGAGCATACAACCGTTTCAGGCAGCCTGGGTACCGTTTGGATGCGGTATCAGAAGCGGTAACTGAGCGAAGCGTTGATGTTGCGGCCGCTGCCGTAGTAGCAGTAGTAGTCGCAACCGGCCAGATAGCGGCGGTCGGTGACATTGTCCACATTCAGCTGTGCCGTCCAGCGGTCGCCAAAGCGGTAGCGCGCCATCAGGTCCAGTACCGTATAACCGGGCACTTTGCGGCCGGAGTACAGCGAGCCGGTGCTGGTCACGCCGCCGCTGGCATGGCGCACGCCGGCACCCAGGGTCAGGCCGTTGAGTGCGCCCTGATCAAAATTCCAGCTCATGCCGGCTGCCAGACTGTGCTTGGGAATCAGCGGATTGCGAACATCATTGCCATTGGCGGTTTCGGTAACCGATTTCAAATACGTGTAGGCAAACGTGGCCGACAATTGATCGGTCAACTGGCCTTGAAATTGGATTTCGGCGCCTTCGCGCTGCACCGGATCGGCACTGCTGACGGTGGCACCGATGCTATTGGACACCAGTGCGCCACGGTCTTTGGCACAGAACAGTGCCAAACTGGCAGTCAAATCCAAGGCCGAGGGGGCAAATTTGATCCCGATTTCGTGCTGGCGGGTGGTGTTGGGCCGGTAGAGGGTTTGGTTGCCGCTCAGACCGGTGGGCAGACGGAAAGATTCGCTGTAGCTGTAGTAGGGATGAATGCCGTGATTGCCCAGATACATGGCCGAGGCGCTGTAAGAGGTATGGTTGTCTTTCACGCTCTGGTTGCTGGTGTGTTCGCGGTTTTCGGCCCGGTCGTGGCGGATACCTACACCCAAGGCAACCTGACGGTTGATTTTCAGGTTGTTTTGCAGGTAAAAGCCCAACTGGTGCGCCCGAATGGCAGTTTGGGGTGCGGCACTGACATCTTGTGTCTGGTTGTGACCGCGTGCCGGATCAAACACATTGGTGGCGCTGGTGCTGCCGAACAGGGTATAAAGCGCATCAACTGATTGGTGACGGTAATCGGTACCGACCACCAAGGTGTTGTCCCAAATGCCACGGTTGAAGCGCCAGCTCAAACGGTTGTCCAAGCTGTGGCTACGGCTGTCGCCATCGTTGAACACCACGCCGCGCGCCACGGTATAACCGTTGCTGGCGCTAAACGGCACGGCCGTCCAGTTGGCATCGTATGCCGCCGGATAAGCATAGCTGCCGCGGTGGTAGTTGTCGCTGTGTTGATAACGGTAGCGGCTGTCAAAGGTGAGGCCGTTGCCAAAACCGTGGCTGAATTCGTAACCGAGGCTCAGTTGCCGGTTGCGCTCGGTGTCCTTGTCCGGATCGCCCAAATTGCTGCGCCGGTCAATGTCGCCACGATCGGTACTCACCAGCGAGCCGGATTGCGGCACGAAATTGCTGCTCGGAGTGCCGCGGTCGTGCTGGTAGCTGCCCAGTACGGTTAACTGGGTGCGCTCACCGATGTCCCACATCAATGAAGGGGCAAAATACACGCCGAGATTGTCGCTGCCGCGCCATTCACCATCGGTGTGGCGGAAGCTGCCCACCAGGCGGTAACGCAGGCTGTGGTCGGCATTGAAGGCACCGGTGTAGTCGGCTGCCAAGCCGTACTGGCTGCGGTTGCCGGCATGCAGTTTCACCTCGCCGTGACCGACCAATGCTTTGTGCGGTCGTTTGCTGATGTAGTTGATCAGACCGCCGGCCTGGGATGCGCCAAAGGTCAGTGCGTCGGCCCCTTTGGTGATTTCCACGCTTTCCATGCCGTAGGTTTCGGTGTACGGCGTGAAAAAGCCATATTGCATCAGCGGCATGCCATCGGCAGCCTGGGTGGCTTCGGTGCCGCGCAGGCGGAACCAGTTGGTGTTGGTGTCGTTACCGAATACCTGATTGCTGAAACCGGCCTGATAGCGGCCCAGTTCGTCGGTTTTTTCCACGCCCTGTTCGCGCAGTGTCTCGCCGCTCAATGCCACCGCCGAGCGGGCCTGCAAAAACGGTACGTCACCGGTGCGGTACATGGAGCCGCTGACCTGGATGTCGGCCAAGGCTGCTTCGTCGTTAACGGTTTCTTGAGCGGCCGCCTGGCTGAAAGCGGCGGTCAGAGCGGCGGCCAGCATGCTGCGGCCGAACAGGGTAGGGGTGATGCGCTGGGTAATCATGAATTGGCTGGTCGGAAAAACGGGTTGATCGGAGTGTGGGCACGGCAGGGGCCGGACACGGCTGGTTGCTGGATAAGATCCTGGCGGAATCCTTACCTGCAGTGCATTGCGGTGCTGTCGGTTGATATCCTGCAGGAGTAGGCCTGCCTAAGTGCGGATATCTGTGTTTGCTGCGCGGCCATGTCAGGAGGTACATTTGGGCATTTTGCCCAGCTATCCGGACATCGGTGTTCCGGCCATCTGGCAATTTCACAGCCAGTACCGGGCTAGGTCGTGTAGTCAGAAAGCGTTGCGGCGGTATTTTTGGTTAAAATCCGCAGCTGCGGCGTTAAAAATGCGCACAAGATGTTCAATCTTGCTGTGCTTTTTGCCTGGCATTTGCGGATTTCCCCTCAAAAAACCGCTTTACAAGCTTTCTGACTACACGACCTAGATGCACGAACGGGCGGCATTGTATGTCAAAATATAATAATCATTATCATTATTTTTAATGTTTGATTTAAAGAAAATGTAATTGCTTATTTATGCAGTTCATTTGCAACAGCCGGCAGTGTGGCAGATTTGGTCTTTGGCTGCGGCCGGCTCAACCGCACGCTGCGCCGGCCACCGATAACTGCCGGTTGTGGAAGGCAGTCAGGGTGTTGCGGTGGCCGACGCTGACGATGATGCTGTCCGGCAGGCGCTGGCGCAGCAGGGTGTAGAGTGCGGCTTCGGTGGTTTCATCCAGTGCCGAGGTGGCTTCGTCCAGCAGCAGCACCTGCGGACGAGCCAGCAAGATGCGGACAAAGGCCAGCCGTTGCAGTTCGCCGGGCGAAAGCTGGTGCTGCCAGTCGGCTTCCTGATCCAGCTGGTCGATGAGGTGGGGCAGTCGGCAGTCGGCAAGGGTGCGAGCCAGTTCCGGGTGTTGCGGGTCGATGTCGGGATAACAGATGGCTTGGCGCAAATTGCCTTCCGGGGTGTAGGGCCGTTGCGGCACAAACAGGATACTGCCCGGTTCCGGCCGGCAGATGCGTCCCCGGCTGCCAAACGGCCACAGCCCGGCCAGTGTGCGCAGCAAGGTGGTTTTGCCGCAGCCGCTGGGTCCTTGGATCAGCAGGGCATCGCCGGGACGGATGTCGGCCTGGATGCCGGAGAGCATCACGCCGCCGTCGCGGCGGTACAAATCCAGCTGTTGCCATGCCAGGCTGCCTGAAACGGTTTCAATCTGGGCTTGCGGCCGCGAGTCGGTGGTTTGGGTGCTGTTCAGAAAACCGCTCAGCCGTTCCAGGCGGGCGCGGTAGGCGGTGAAGTCGGCGTAGAAATTACGGAAAAACGACAGGGCGCGTTGCAGGCGGTTGAAGGCCTGCACCGTTTGGTGCATGTCGCCGATCTTGATCTGGCCGGCAAAAAAACGCGGTGCCTGCAACATCAGCGGCAGCAGTTGCACGCCCTGGGTCAGCAGGTCGTTAAAGCCGTTGAGCCCCACGCTTTGGCGGGCGATGCGCCAGCGGTTGCGGATGATGGCGGCAAAACGGGCCGCCAGTTGCTGCTGTTCGCGGCCTTCGCCGTGATAAAAGGCAATGCTCTCGGCATGATCGCGGATGCGCACCAGGGCGTAGCGGTAATCGCCGTTGCGTTTTTCGTTTTCAAAATTGTGGCGGATCAGGGGGCGGCCGATCCACATGGCGCCGGCGGT
>JBHAET010000195.1:0-6779 GCA_041855705.1 Neisseriaceae bacterium | reverse complement strand
GCCCGCCTGATGCTGAAAGTGGAAATCGACAAAGAAGCCGAAACCGCCCGCCTCAGCAAAGAAGCGGAAAAACTGCAAAAAGCTTTGGACAAACTGAACGCCAAACTTTCCAAACCCGGCTACACCGAAAAAGCCCCCGCGCATCTGGTGGAAAAAGACCAAGCCGAGCTGGCCGATTTGACAGACAAAATGGCCAAGGTAGAAGCGCAGTTGGCGAAGCTGAAAGGTTGATAAGATCCTCAGCGGCTGGCGGTTGCGCCAGCCGTTTTTCTGATCCGTTTGACTCCTAAGCGCCCGACATGGTATCTGATGATGCACGGGACGTTTAAGTGAGGGCGGCCGTGATTTTACTGATACTGACAGTCCTGCCTTTTGTATTGAGTCCTGGTGCAAGTTTTGCGCTCACCATTGGGGCTGCCGCCACACGCGAACCTTATGCGGCATTGAAAGTATGGCTGGGTACCACTTTGGGATTGATCGTACTGGCCCTGTTCATGAGCATCAGCAGCTTAAGCGTATGGATGCTTGAACGCCCCTTGTGGTCTATGGGGTTAACAGCCTGTGGCGGCATCGTTCTGTTGGCGTTTGCCTATATGAATGCACGTCGTGCCCTGTCAGCCGCTTCACACCTACTGTCCAGTAAGCGACTGGTGTACTCTTCTTTTCTGGTACTGGTCAGCAACATGAAGGCCTGGGTCATCTATATGTTTGTGGTACCCACTTTGGCACATGAAACCTTTTATGGTGCTACGCTCTATGCTGCATTTACAGCCGTACATGCCGGTTTGCTGTTGGTGTGGCTGGTGCTATGGGCAGAAATGGTACGCAAACAACCCTTATTTGCGCGTTCACACAAAGCACAAAAAATCTTGCTGCTGATTGCTGCCGGCTGTATGGCAGTTATGGGTGCAAACGCCTTATGGGATGCAGGGCAGATGGCGCTGACTGGCTTAAAATAATGGATTACTGCATACGTCTGCGTGAGCCCTTTTACCATCACTGCATCCTCCAGCTGCCTGAATGGTATTTATGTGTAGGAATTGATCGCGTTATTTACACAGCAGATTGGGAATAAAGCTTGCCACACCTTGGAAGGCGCCACTCCTGTCAGGCTGTTATGCGGTTTGACCGTATTGTCATTATAAACAAAGCGGCACATATTCAAGGCTGCCTGAAACCGTTTTCAGGCAGCCTTTGATTTTGGCAACTCCCAACCGAGTATGTTGCCAAGATTTCCGCTGAGTGGTTCCCACTCCCTACGCTGCACCGCCGCAATCTGCGCCAAATCAATATCTGGCGGTTTTCCATGCCTGCCAACCGGCCAATCTCATCTAAAATGGGAAGGTCACACCAGCCGAGACCTTGGTAAAAACACCGGCTGCGGATGCAGTTCAAGGCATGCAGACACAGCATGGAGAAAAACCAGGCGAGCAGCGCACAACGCCCCGAATTCGCCGTCGGAGGTTTTGCAAAGGTCTCCAGCCGCTCGGCAGATGGCTGCTGCGGGTGACACCCGATTGCTGTTGCCAATCCAGAAAGGACGGTTGTTATGGCGCATCCTGCATTTCCCAACCAAGTCAAGTGGCTGCCGCTGATCATCATTGTGGCTATGGCCGCTGCCTTATTGTTGCTGGTGGACCCGGCCAGCTTTCCCAGCTTTGAAATCGGCAGCAAAGACGGCCAACCGGTGGTCGCGGCCATGAGCAGTGAGGCTTGGTTCACGGTGGTGATTTTCGTGGCCTGCATTGCCGCCATCGTCGCCAACGTCTTGCCCATCGGTGCCATCGGCATCATCGGCATCACCCTCTATGCGGTGGTGATGGGCTTGCACGGCATGGCCGCCGCCGAAGATGCGGCAGCCGCCAAAAAAGCGGTAGACAGCTGGATGACCACCGCCTTGTCAGAGCTGGATGCCTCACTGATCTGGCTGATTGTGTGTGCATTCTTGGTGGCGCGCGGCTTTATCAAGACCGGATTTGGCAAACGCATTGCGCTGATGATGATCCGCCTGCTGGGCAAACGCAGCCTGGGTCTGGCCTACGGACTGGCCGCCGCCGACTTGCTGCTGGCACCGGCCATGCCCTCCAATACCGCCCGCTGCGGGGGCATCATCTACCCGATTGCCAATTCGCTGGCACTCAATTACGACTCCAAACCGCACGACCCATCGAGCACGCGGCTCGGTTCGTTTCTGGTCACCTGCATCGGCACGGTCAACGACATTACTTCGGCCGTGTTCCTGACCGCCTTCACCGGCAACCTGCTGGCGGTGTCGCTGGCCAAGGCCGCCGGCGTCACCTTTGATTTTGCCACCTGGTTTTTGTATGCCTCGGTACCTTGCCTGGTGGCCTTGGTGCTGGTGCCGCTGTTTGTGTATATGGTCAATCCGCCGGAAGTGAAACGCACCCCGGAAGCACCGCAACTGGCGGCCAGCCAGCTGAAGGAAATGGGGCCGATGAGCTATGGCGAATGGATGATGGCCATCACCGTGGTTTTGTTACTGGTCTTGTGGGTGTTCGGTGACAAAATCGGCATCCATGCCACCGCCGCAGCGATGATTGGCCTCGTGTTTCTGCTGCTGACCAGCGTGCTGACCTGGGAAGACGTGAAAGCGGAAAAAGGTGCCTGGGACACCCTGATCTGGTTTGCCGCCCTGCTGATGATGGCCAGCCAGCTCAAAGTGCTGGGCTTTACCGACTGGTTCGGCGGCCTGCTCTCCGAACAGCTCAAGGCCCATGCCAGCGGTCTGCATTGGGTGGTGGTGTTGCTGGTATTGAATGCCATCTATCTCTACACCCATTATTTCTTTGCCAGCGGCAATGC
The DNA here is from genome assembly GCA_041855705.1 of Neisseriaceae bacterium. Taxonomy (GTDB): domain Bacteria; phylum Pseudomonadota; class Gammaproteobacteria; order Burkholderiales; family Neisseriaceae; genus JALJZY01. The sequence goes on along the minus strand of JBHAET010000195.1, from coordinate 3,956 downwards.
CCAAATCGCCGCACTCTACACCGTGTTTCTGGGTGTGGCCGTCAGCTTGGGTGCACCCTTGGCCGCAGCCGCCTTCATGCTGGCCATGACCTCCAATCTGTATTGTTCGCTCACCCAGTACACTCATGCCCGCGGTCCGATTTTGTTCGGCTCCGGTTATGTCAGCACCAAAACCTGGTGGCGCACCGGTTTTCTGGTGACCCTGCTCACCCAGGCCATTTTCTTCACCGTCGGCCTGGCATGGTGGAAACTGGTCGGCATGTATTGAATTGAACGGATGCCTTATCGGCCATTATTCCGCCCCAAAAACCAGCAGGCTGCCTGAACATTTGTTCAGGCAGCCTGCTGGTTTTTCAATGGCTTACTTGGCCGCAGCCAAGCACACCGAACCTTCGCCACCTTGGGTCACGGTCAGTGTGTAACGACCGGCAGCCGTAATGTCGGCACTGGTCGCCTTGCTGCCGTCGGCAGCCAGCGGATTCAATGCAATGGCCTGGCCTTGGGCGTCGGTCAGGCTGGCGGTCACGCCGCTGACCACCAGTTTGCTGGCGGCCTGGCCGGCCGGCTGTTCAAACTGATAGCGGCTGCCTTGGGCAATGGTCTGGGTTTTGCAATTGTGGGCATCGTTGGCGGCACCGGTCAGAACAACGGTTTTGCCTTCCCCGGCCATGGCCGGCGCAGCGGCCAAACCGGCAACGGCGGCCAATAACAACATGCTTTTTTTCATTACCACTCCTTATCGGGTTTCAAAACCATGCCGTGCCCGCATCAGGGTGGCGGCCACGGCATGCCCCAAACAGACGGCGCACGCTGCGGATGGTTCCCGATCCGAATGACCGGGGCATATCGCATCAACCATCAACATCACCCGTCATGCCGCCCGGCCAAGCAGCCATTGCTTGGCCAAACCAGGCATGCCCAATACGGAATTTTCCAGAACAAAAACTCAGAATAAACCATGAATAAACAAATCATTAAATCATGATTTAATCAAGACATCCGGTAGCGGGACACAAGGGCCAGACCAGGCTGCCTGAACCGCCATCCGGCAGCTCGCCCGTCCGGTCCTGCTGCAATTTGAATTTACAAACCGTTGCCAAACCTTACTTCAGGCACACACAAGACCGCCGCTGCCGGCCCGGCATCGGCCCACAAAACCAAGCCGGCGCCAAAATCTGAAACGATGTCCGGCAAAATGCCGATACACCAAAAGCCAAATAGCCACCGCACAGCCGACAATATCGGCCGTGCGGTGGCTGACAAACGTGCGGGATGGTTGCGTGCCGGTTGGCTGCGGAACTTTACGGTTATGATGAGGTGCGCTCTTGAACCAGGCGTTGCCGGACATCCGCCTTCGGCAAACGGCGGCAAAAACCGATATCCGGCAATCCGGTATGCGCCGACAACTGGGTGCGCAATTGGGCGGCTTCGGCCACATCGGCCTTCAGCGTCCGGTTCCAGATTGCGGTTTCCCGACAGGCGCCCAAATGGCGGTTGAGCAGCAAATGTTGGCCATTGCCGGCCAGCAGCACGGTTTCCACCCAGCCGCAACCGTCTTCGTCGGCCCGCCAGCGGCTGGCCACGGCCTCGTAATCGGCCAACGGACGGACCAGATGGCCGCGACCGCCCCAGAACCGCGGATACAGCAACTGGATGCGCTGGGCGCTGATCACCACCGACAACGGCAAACGCACCGCTTCGGCCCGATAACGCCTGAGTGCCAGCAAAAAACCGGCCAATACCAATATCAATAAGGCATAACGCTGCCAATGGTGCTCGGAAACCAGCCAGATACAGGACAGGAAAATCCAACCCAGAAACAGGTACTGGACCACCGAACGCCAAGTGATGATGCGCGTATGCTGCGGCCGGATCCGAATGGCTGTGCTGTTCATGTCATGCTCCGCCTTCAGTGATATGTTTTTGTCATTATCACCCAAAACGCAGGCGTTTGCCAAATACATGCAACAACAAGCCGGCCATCACCACCGCCATGCCCAACCAGTGCCACACACCCAAGCGCTCATCCAGCAACACATAGCCGACCAGCAACGCCACCACCGGCACCAACAGCGCAAACGGGGTGATTTTGCTGGCCGGATGGCGTGACAGCAGACCGCCCCAGCCGCTGTAGCCGACCAAGCTGGCCACATAGGCCAGAAACACAATGCTGGCCATGCCGCGCACGCTCAGACGGCTCAGATGCCCGGCCAGCCCGTCGATGCCGTACAGCAGCAGTGAAGCCGCCGTGAACGCCGCCAATGCCGACAAGCTGCCCCACACCACCAGCGACAAGGCCGGTACCGGGCCGATGCGTTTGACCAGCAGATTGCCGCACGCCCAGCAGGCCGCCGCGCCCAGCACCGGCAGCAAAGACACCAGCGGCAACGGTCCCTGATGCTGGCCGATGCCGATCAAAACCAAACCGGCTGCCGCCGTGCCCATGCCCCACACATGATGGGCCAGCAGGGGTTCGCGCCACAGCAGGCCGGCCAGCAATACGGTAAAAAACACCTGGACTTGCAACACCAAAGCCGCCAGCCCGGTGGGCAAGCCCCAGGCCAAGGCGGTAAACATCAGGCCAAACTGGCCAAAACTGATGCTCAGTCCGTACAGTGCCAGCCAATACCAGCGCACCGCCGGCCGGCGCACCAGCAGCAGGGCCGGAAACACCACGCAGGCAAAGCGCAGCATGCCCAGCACCATTGGCGGCACTTCATCCAGCGTCCAGCGCATGAACAAAAAGTTCACCCCCCACACCCCGATGACCACCGCAATGGTCAGCCCGTCTTTCAGATTCATCGCTCATCTCTTTAGGTCGTGTCGTCAGAAGGCTTGTGAAGCGGTTTTTTGAGGAAAAATCCGCAGATGCCAGACAAAAAGCACAGCAAGATTGGGCATCTTGCGCGCATTTTTAACGCCGCAGATGCGGATTTTAACCAAAAATACCGCCGCAACGCGGTCGACGACACGACCTAGGTCAACCGGCTGCGGCGCAGTCGCAAGGCATTGCCCAACACCGAAATCGAGCTCAGGGCCATGGCCGCACCGGCCAACACCGGGTTCAGCCAGCCAACCGCCGCCAGCGGAATGCCCAGCATGTTGTAGAAAAAGGCAAAAAACAGATTCTGCTTGATGTTGCGCAAAGTGGCACGGGCCAAGGCCAGGGCATCGGCCACCTGATCGGCCGAATGACGCATCAGGGTGGCCGACGCACTGTGCTCGGCGGCATCGGCACCGCCATGCATGGCAAAGCCGACATCGGCGGCGGCCAGTGCCGGCGCGTCGTTAATCCCGTCGCCCACCATCGCCACCACCCGGCCAGCGGCCATCAGCGCACGCACTGCCTCGGCCTTGTCGCGCGGGCTCATCCGGGCATGATAGTGGACAATACCCAACTGGCCGGCAACATGGGCAACCACACCGGCATGGTCACCGCTCATGATCTGCACCTCAATTCCTTGCGCCTGCAACCGGCGCACGGCGGCCAGCGAATCCGGCTTCAGGGTATCGGCCAGTGCCAGCGCACCCACCGCCCGGCCATCCACACTCACCGCCACCAGACTGGCATGCTGCCACACCGCTTGCTGCAACAGCTTTTCAGGCAGCCTGAAACCGCAAAACTCGGGTTTGCCGACCCGTACCGTGCCAACCCCGGCCACCTCCGCCGCCATCCCGTCGCCGACATGGTTGCGCGCCTGTTTTGCCTCCGGCCACTGAATGCCGCGGACACGCGCCGCCTTCACCACCGCCTGTGCCAGCGGGTGCTGCGCCTGGCTTTCCACCGCAGCCGCCAGCCGCCACAGTTCGTTTTCCCCCGCCGCCCCGGCAGCCCACACGGCGACAACCGCCGGCTGACCGGTGGTCAGGGTGCCGGTTTTGTCCAGCACCACGGTGTCCACCTTGCTGCTGCGCTCCATGGCCGCCGCATCTTTGAACCACACCCCATACCTGGC
>JBHAET010000194.1:0-11873 GCA_041855705.1 Neisseriaceae bacterium | reverse complement strand
GGCAAATCGTTTTGTTCGCGTTGCGGGATATAAGTATAAAACAGGCGCGGCTCCAGGGTTTGCACATAATGGCGCCCCCCCCACTGCCACGGCCGCTCCAGCACCATGCCGCTGTCCACACTCAGCATGGGCAGAATGCGGCTGACATTGCGGCTGGGCAGGTTTTCAAACCGCGACAAATCATAATGGGTGGCATGCAGCCCCAGTTTCGGCCGCACAAACCCCCAGCTGTTGTGAAAGTCGGCAGCAACCGTCGGATACAGCACCACCCGGTTGCCGGTCTGTTTGCGGTCATGGTCAAAACGGGTGGCCTGAAACAACACATTGGCACTGAACGTGTTGTCAAAATAGCGGCTCCAGTTGGCGCTGATGCGTGGCAGCATGGCATACGGCGGATCTTTGTAGCCGGTCAGCGAACTTAAGGTCTGGTATTTCTGCACCGTGAAATAGCCGCTGAAACGACCGCCCAGCAGGTTATTCTGGTAATCCAGCCACAGCTGGCGGTTCAGATTGACCTGGTTGCTGTCGCCACTGCCCATCAGGTCACGGTAATAGTCATTATCGGAAACCTGATGAAAATCAATGCCGCCACTCAAGCCGGCACTGAAACGATGCTGGTGCTGCCAATCGAAACGGTAGCGGTTGTTGTGGCGGCTGGCACGGTCGTTCGGCAGCCAGGCTCCACCCACCGTCCCCTGGTACCGGGGCTGCAGATAACGGAACTCGCCTTCCAGCTGCAAACCGCGGCGGCTGATCAGATGCGGCGTCAAGGTCGCATCGTAATTGGGTGCCAGATTGAAGTAATACGGTGTGGCCAGCTCGAAACCGTCACTGCCCACCTTGACCAGCGGTGCCATCAAGCCGCTTTTGCGGTCACCGTTGAGCGGGAAATCAATCCACGGCGTGTAGAGCAGCGGCACCCCGCCAATCACGAATTTGGCATTGCGCGCCACCCCGATATTGGTGGTGTAATCGGCATCAATGCTGTCCGCTTCGATGTACCAGCTGTCATCGCCGGGGTCACAGGTATTGAAGCGGGTCTGGCGCAAGCGGTAATGTCCCTGGCCGTCCATGCTCAACTGTTCGCCGCGCCCCTGCAGGCGGCGGCCGTCTTTTTCAGCGGCAAACCGGGCCTCGGTGGCTTCACCGGCACGGGTATCCAGGTTATAGCGCAGACTGCCGCCGCTGATCACACTGTCACCATCGGCCAAGGTAAACTGCTGGCCGGCACTCAAATCCTGGGTCTGCTGGTTGTAATCCACCCAGTCGGCATTGAGTACCTGCTGGTCACGCTCCACCACCACCGCGCCCTCTGCGCGTACCTTGACTTGCGACTGACCGGCCAAATCATCGGCCGTCAGGCGGGTATTGCCGGCCGGCAACCGGTCTTCACCGCTGGTCACCGGCTTGGCCACCGCGGCAAACGCGGTTGCCGACGGCCGGCAGGTTCCGGCACGCGTGCTGGCCGCATCATCGGCAGCCAGCGCACTGCCGCACGCCGCAAAGCCTGCGGTCAGCGCCCACACCAGCGGTTTGAGATCAAAGGAAACGGACAAAGTATCACCTGTGCACGATTGCCAGTTAAAATAGCGCGTATTTTACCCGATAAAAACACCATGCAACGAGAAACCGCTTTAAAAAATTGGTTGGCCACCCGTTATCCCGACCGGCCGTTCACACTCGCCTTTGCCGCCGCCGATGCCGACTTTCGCCGCTATTTCCGTGCCACGTTTGCCGATGGCAGCACCGTCATCTGCATGGACGCACCGCCGGACAAGATGTCGATCTTGCCGTATCTGCGGGTTCAGGCATTGTTTCAGATGGTATCCGTGCCCGCGGTGTACCATGCCGATCCGGAACAGGGCTTTGTCGCCCTGCAGGATTTGGGCTCGGCGCCCTATCTGGCCGCCCTGCAACACGATGAACGCCCGGCAGTCCAGCGGACGCTGCTGCTGGAAGCACTGGATGAACTGGTGATTTTGCAGGCCGCCAGCCAGCCTGACCGGCTGCCCGATTACGACCGCGCCACCCTGGTGCGTGAGATGCAATTGTTTCCCGACTGGTTTGTGGCCAAGGAACTGGGCACATCACTGAATTTCAAACAACAGCAGTATTGGCAGCAAACCATCGACTGCCTGCTGCCGGTGATTGAAGAGCAGGCCAAAGTCTATGTCCACCGCGACTTTATTGTGCGCAACATCATGCTCACCGCCGGCCGGCCCGGCATTCTGGACTTTCAGGACGCACTCTACGGCCCGATCAGCTACGATGTGGTGTCTTTGCTGCGCGATGCGTTTATCGAATGGGAAGAAGAATTTGTGCTGGATCTGGTGATCCGCTACTGGGAGAAGGCACGCGCCGCCCAATTGCCGGTGGCGGCCGATTTCGACCGCTTCTACCGTCAATTTGAATGGATGGGGGTGCAACGTCATCTGAAAGTGGCCGGCATTTTTGCCCGCCTCTACCACCGCGACGGCAAAGACAAATACCGCCCTGAAATTCCACGATTTCTCAATTATTTGCGCCGAACCAGCCGCCGTTACAGCGAACTGGCACCGTTGTATGCCCTGTTGGTGGAATTGGTGGGCGATGAAGAGTTGCAGACCGGCTATACCTTTTAGAGCGTGTCGTCATCATGCTGGCGAAGCGGATTTTTGCCTCAAAAAACCGCTTCGCCGGTCAATTGTTAACAAACCCTAGGATCTGTTGACAATTAACGCAACGGCGGTGTTTTTGGTCAAAAATCCCCGTCTGCCGCGTTGAAAATGCGCGCAAGGTGTTCAACCTTGCTGCGCTTTTTGCCTGGCATACGCGGTTTTTGCCTCAAAAAACCGCTTCGCCGGTCAATTATCAACAGACCCTAGGATTGTCAGCAACAGCAGAAGCCGTTTGACTGCCAAGGCTGCCTGAAAACCGTTTCAGGCAGCCTTGGCTTGGCCTTTCCAACACCCACCGCACACCATGAAACCTTTGCAAAACCTCCGGATGTGGATGCCGTTCAAGGCGTAGACCACGCTGCGAGTGCAGACATAACATAGAGTGAGGCAAACGAGCGAGCAGCGCACAACGCTTCAAATGCACCGCAGATGGCGGGTTGCAAAGGTCTCACCATGGAAACAGGCTGCCTGATGGGGATGGCACGTTCCCTCACTCGCAAACCGCCAGCACAATCCGCGCCACCTCATCGGCACTGTCCGGCATGGCCAAGGTGCGTGCGTTTTCGGCCCAGGCCAAACACTGCTCCCGATTCAGGCCGCTGAGCACGGCGGCCAGTTTTTCCGCATTCAGCTCATGTTGCGGCAGCAACAGGCCGGCATCGGCCTGTACCATAAACCGTGCATTGGCGGTCTGATGGTCATCCACCGCATGCGGATAGGGCACCAGCAGCGCACCGACACCCGCCGCGGTCAATTCGGCAATCGTCAACGCACCGGCGCGGCAAACCAGCAGGTCGGCATCACGGTACAACGACACCATATCATCCACAAACTCCAGGCATTCGGCATCAACACCATGCTCGGCGTAAGCCGCCTGCAATGCGGCCAGCTTGTTGCGGCCCGACTGGTGCAATACCTGCGGCCGCGCCTCGACCGGCAACAGTGCCAAGGCCTGCGGCACCACCTGATTGAGCGCATCGGCACCCAAACTGCCGCCCACCACGCACAGCCGCAAAGCGCCGCTGCGGCCGGCAAAGCGCTCGGACGGCACCGGCAAGGCGGCAATCTCGGCACGCACCGGATTGCCCACCAAGCCATCGGCATCGGCAAATACCTTGGGAAAGGCATACAGCACCCGCCGCGCCCAACGCGCCAAAACCTTGTTGGCCAAGCCGGGCACCGCATTTTGTTCGTGAATCACCACCGGAATACCGGCCAGGCGGGCCGCCACACCGCCGGGAAAGGTGACAAAGCCGCCAAAACCGATGACGGCATCCACCCGATGCTTGCGGATCAGGCGCAAGGCTGCCTGAATGGTGTTGAACAGGGTCAGCGGCAGGGTCAGCTTGCGTTTCAGGCCGTTGCCGCGCACGCCCTTGATGGCCAGGGTTTCCAAATGGATGCCATGCTGCGGCACGATGCGGGTTTCCATCGCCCCTTCACTGCCCAGCCACAAAACATGGTGACCGCGCCGGCGCAAGGCCTCGGCCACCGCCAGCGCCGGGAAAATATGACCGCCGGTACCGCCGGCCATCAGCATAAAGGTTTTTGCCGCCATGATTGTGCTCCGTTGTCAAACCTTGAATCCGCGCATCAGGCGCCGGTTTTCGTAATCCACCCGCAACAGCAGCCCCATGCACAACAACATGATGAAAACTGCCGAACCGCCGTAGGACATCAGCGGCAGAGTCAGGCCCTTGGTCGGCAGCAGGCCGATGTTGACGCCGATGTTGAAAAAACTCTGGATGCCGAGTGAAACACCAATGCCCTTGGCCACAAACGCACCGTAAAACTGCTCCAGATCACGCGCCTGCTTGCCGATGGAAAAGGCGCGCACCATCAGCCACACATAGCAGCCGATCAGCAGCAAAATGCCGACAAAGCCAAATTCCTCGCCGATCACCGCCAAAATAAAGTCGGTGTGCGCCTCGGGCAGATAGAAGCGCTTTTCGACGCTGCCGCCCAAGCCGACGCCAAACCAGCCGCCACGGCCAATCGCCATCAGCGAATGGGTCAGCTGGTAGCCCTTGCCCAAGGGGTCTTGCCACGGGTCCAGAAAGGCCACCACCCGTGCCACCCGGTAAGGCTCGAACAAAATCAGCGCCGTCATGGCGGCCAAGCCGACCGCCACCACCCCCAAAAACCAGCCAAACGGCAGACCGGCCAGAAACAACAAACTCACGGCCACCACCGCCACCACCACAAACGAGCCGAAATCCGGCTGTAGCATCATCAGTCCCAAACCGATGCCCACCGGCACCGCCGAAAACCACACCTTTTTGAACTGCTTGAGAATTTCGGCACGCCGGGTGAAAAAGCTCGACAAATACAGAATCACCGCCAGTTTGAAAATTTCGCTGGGCTGGATGTTGGCCGGCCCGACGTGAATCCAGCGCCGGGCACCGTTGATTTCGCGGCCGATGAACAACACCAGCACCAGCAACAACAGGCTGCCAAACAGAATATACGGCGTCCAGCGCTTCCACCGGCGCAAAGATGTGGCCGACGCGATCCAGGCCGCCACGCCGCCAAACAAGACAAACACTGCCTGACGCTGCAGGTAATAATACGGATTGCCGTTTTCACTGCCGGCATAGGCAATCGATGCCGAATACACCATCATCAGACTGAAGGCGGTCATCAGCACAATCATCCACAACAGGGACAGGTCATAGTTGTGGCCGCGGCGCAAAAGCTTGCGGTCCAGCAGTTTGGATTCGGTTAACATCTGTGTCTCTGCATTGAAGCCACGCCGGCATCTGCCGGCCGGCCATCGGTTTTCAGGCTGCCTGAAAACCGGTTACGGAATAATGGACAAGCCGGCAGCCAGAGCGCATCGGCACAAGAGGCCGGCCGAATAAGACGCGACCAAGCAGGTGACGGACGCCACAACGGCCAGACCTCGCCGCGGGACAAACGTTCCGGGCACACACAACAAGGCTGCCTGAAAGCGGTTTTCAGGCAGCCTTGGCATGCAGCCGGGCCGCATCAGCGCAGTCCCAGCACATCCTGCATGTCAAACAAGCCGGCATCCTGCTGCTGCAGCCACAATGCGGCACGCACTGCCCCATTGGCAAACGTGGCCCGGCTGGAAGCCTTGTGGCTGATTTCCACCCGCTCGCCATCGGCGGCAAACAGCGCCGTGTGATCACCCACAATATCACCACCGCGCACGGTGGCAAAACCGATGGTTTGCGCATCGCGCGCACCGGTATGGCCCTGGCGGCCGTACACCGCGCACTGCTGCAAATCGCGGCCCAGTGTTTGGGCAATCACCTCGCCCATGCGCAAGGCGGTGCCGGAGGGGGCGTCCACCTTGTGGCGGTGGTGCGCCTCAATGATTTCGATGTCATAACCCTGATTCAGCACCCGGGCTGCCGTGGCCAACAAGGCAAACGTCAGGTTGACCCCCACGCTGAAATTGGGCGCGAACACTATGCCGATCTTGGCCGCCGCATCGGCAATCCGCCGTTTGCCGGCCTCGTCAAACCCGGTGGTGCCGATGACCATGTTGACCGCCAGTTTTTCACAGGCCGCCAGATAATTGAGCGTGCTTTCGGTGCGGGAAAAATCGATCAGCACATCGGCTTCACTCAGCACCTTGAGGGCATCATGGCTCACCAGCACCCCGGTTTCCAAGCCCAGCGGCGCACCGGCATCCTGGCCCAGCGCCGGCGAAGCGGCATGCTCCAAGGCACCGGATAAAACACAATCCGCATGATCATGAATGGCCTCGACCAAAGCGCGACCCATACGGCCGTTGGCACCGGCAATAGCGATTTTCACAAGCTGGCTCATCAGGGTTGCTCCGCAGAAGCGGCCGCCGCCGCCGGTGCGGCAGCCGCTGCCTGGGCGCGCGCATGCTCCAGCGCATCGCCTTCGGCCCGCACCAATGCGCCCTGGTCGTTAAAATGCAGGGTCAGGCTTTTGTTGTCGGTCACCACCCCGTTGCGGGTGATCACAAACACATAGTCCCAACGGTTGCGGTGGAAGGGGTCCTGCAACAAGGGGGTGCCCAGCAACAACTGCACCTGCTCACGGCTCATGCCGGCCTGCAAATGCATCAGGGCTTGTGCATCCAGCTCGTTGCCCTGCACCACCGTCAGTTTGTAGGAAGGAAAATTGGACACCCGCTCGGCAGAACAAGCCGCCAAGCCCAGGGCCGCCACCAGCAGACAAACGATTTTTTTCACGCCAAACACCTTTTTAAAAGCCGGATTCGGGCTGCAATACTAACACGGACGCCGCCCTGCCGGCCGATTTTGGCCGCGGCAACATCCTCACGCCGCCGCATCCGCGTTATGATTTGGCGACAAGGGTAAAAATGCGTATTATAGCGGCTAATCAATTACTGCGGTATCCAAGCGCCATGGACAACAACATTGCCCAATTGAAAGACAGCGGCCTCAAGGTCACCGGCCCGCGCCTGAAAATTCTGGACCTGTTCGAAAGCCGCCCCGAAGAGCACATGAGTGCGGAAGACGTGTACCGCCTGCTGCTCGACGAGAATGTGGAAATCGGCGTGGCCACCATTTACCGGGTGCTCACCCAGTTCGAACAGGCCGGCATTCTGCTGCGCCACCATTTCGAAACCGGCAAGGCGGTGTACGAACTCAACCGCGGCGGCCATCACGACCATCTGGTGTGCATCAAATGCGGCAAGGTCACCGAGTTCCACAATGCCGAAATTGAGGCCTTGCAGGAAAAAATTGCCGCCGACAACGGCTACCGGATCGTGGATCACGCACTGTATATGTACGGTGTGTGTGGCGAATGCCAAAGCAAAGAGAAACGCTGACCGCCATCGTGCCCGACACCCTCCCGCCCCAGCTGAACCCCGACACCCTCGATTTTCCCGACATCGCCACCGCCCAACGCACCCGCAATGGCTTGGTGGCGGTGGGCGGCGATTTGAGCGTGGCGCGGCTGCTGGCCGCCTACCGCCAGGGCGTTTTTCCCTGGTATGACCAATACCACCCGATCCTCTGGTGGGCGTTTGCCGAACGCATGGTGTTGCCGCCGCATGAAATCCACATCAGCCGCTCGCTGGAAAAGGCCTTGCGCAACCGGCGCTACTGCATCAGCGTCAACCTGGCATTCCGCCACGTTATCCGCCGCTGCGCCCGCACCTACCGCCCCGGCCAACAAGGCACCTGGCTAACCGAGGACATGCAGCAGGCCTATACCGCACTCCATCATGCCGGCCATGCCCATTCGTTCGAATACTGGTATCAGGATGAGCGGCAACGCTGGTTTCTCGGCGGCGGCCTGTACGGCGTGCAGATCGGCCGCATGTTTTTTGGCGAATCCATGTTTTCCCACATCCGTGATGCGTCCAAAATGGTGCTGGCACATGCCGCCGCCCATTTGCACCAATGCGGCACGGCCCTCATCGATTGCCAGCTTCACACCCCGCATCTGGCCAGTCTGGGTGCCCGCAGCATTCCGTTTGCCGAATTTCGCAGCCAATTGGATCATTATTGTCCGCAAGAGCTGGCTGCCCCTATCGGCCAAGGCAGCATTTTCAACACCTGCCAACAAGACCCCCCCCCGCAATATTATAAGTTTATGTTAAATAAAGGAAAATAAATGAGCTTATCCAGCATCATTGAAGCCGCATTCGAACAGCGTGCCAACATTACCCCCACCAGCGTGACACCGGAAGTCAAACAAGCGGTGGCCGAAACCCTGCGCCAGCTCGACAACGGCAGCCTGCGCGTGGCCGAGCGTCAAGGCGTGGGCCAGTGGCAGGTAAACGAATGGGTGAAAAAGGCCGTGCTGCTGTCGTTCCGCATTCAGGACAACGTGTTGCTTGATGACGGTGTGAACCGTTATTTCGACAAGGTGGCCACCAAATTCGCCGACTGGTCCGAACCAGACTTCCAAGCCGCCGGTTTCCGTGCCGTACCCGGTGCCGTGGCGCGGCACGGCAGTTTTGTGGCCAAAAACGTGGTGCTGATGCCTTCCTATGTCAACATTGGCGCCTATGTGGACGAAGGCGCGATGGTGGACACCTGGGCCACCGTCGGCTCGTGCGCCCAAATCGGCAAAAACGTGCATTTATCGGGCGGGGTCGGCATTGGCGGAGTGCTGGAGCCCTTGCAGGCGGCACCGACCATTATTGAGGACAACTGTTTTATCGGTGCGCGTTCGGAAATTGTGGAAGGCGTGATTGTGGAAGAAGGCAGTGTGATTTCCATGGGCGTGTACATTGGCCAGTCCACCAAAATCTACGATCGCGAAACCGGCGAAATCCATTACGGCCGCGTGCCCGCCGGTTCGGTGGTGGTCTCCGGCAACCTGCCCTCGGCCGATGGCAAATACAGCCTCTATTGCGCCGTAATCGTGAAAAAAGTGGATGCGCAAACCCGCGCCAAAACCAGTGTCAACGAATTGTTGCGCGGTGTGTAAATTCACTTGGCACGCACGGCAAAAGGCTGCCTGAAACGGTTTTCAGGCAGCCTTTTTGATGCGGTGAGCCCCAGCAGCAGATTAGTTTTGCGGTGCGGTTTGCGGTTGCGGACCGCGGCGCTCGTCACCACGCTCGCCCTTGCCGTGACCGCCTTTGCCCGGATGCTGGGCACGCTGCTGCAACCATTGTTGCTGCTGCTGGCTGTTGAGCACCTGGAACACCGCATGCTGTTTGCGCAAGCGTTGCAACTCCATCTCGGTATGTTGCTGCTGACGTTGCTGGATCAGCTGACGGGCCTGCGCTTCGTTAAACGTACGGTTTTGCAGCAATTGGTTGTGCTGTTGCTGCCATGCCTGGCCCTGCTGCTGCATCTGCTCTCGGCTGGGCTGGGCCTGACGGTATTGCTGTTCGATTTTTTCGATTTGCGTTTTTTGCGCCGCGCTCAGGTTCAAGGCTTCCCATTGACGGCCGCCGTCACCACGCGGGCCTTGTGCCAGTGTCACGGCAGAGGCGGCCGTCATCAGGGCCACCACGGCCACGGTAGCGGGTTTGCGAATCAGATTCATCATGAGTATGCTCCAAATTGAAGATGTAGAGTAAATGGCCTGCTTGTCCATGCCGGCCGGCATCCAGCCGTGCCGCATGCAGCAATCGGCGTGTGGATGGCAGCCCCTTGACCACAATCGGATACGACACACTGTCGGGGGAAACCGTCCATCAGCCGCAACAAGGTTCCCAACAACCAAATCCTCGTTTGCTGCGGGGCGAATCTTAAACCGTCATCCTGTAAAGCCGCAGCGGACAAGCGTTAAAGCGCCGCCGGTACGGTGTAAAAGTCACGCCAACCGCTCCGCCGCCGCCACATCATTCCAAAATCATATTCAATATATTAACAATTTGATTTTCAAACACCCTGCCACCCTACCGGCCGTCGCACATCTGTTCCCGAAACAACTGCCCTGTTTGCACAGCCACAAAATGTGCATGCATCAATTAACATTGTGTTAAGGAAACCGAATGGAGAACGGCTTAGCGGGCGAGCAGCAGCCTAAAGAGCATAAACTGGCAACACATCAATGCGCCGCCGATGGGGGTTTTGCAAAGGTCTCATTGGATTTGGTTGATGGCATTAGCCGGTATTAAACGCAAAAAAACAGCAGACAGCGAGACTTGAACTAGGCACTTAAGATACTGTTTTAAATAACAGTTAAAACCTGAAATTTCCAAAATACCCCCAAAAATACCCCCAATTTGTCAAAGTCACATGGTTTTGGGCTGGTGTTGGTGGGTGATGCTGCCGGGTGGATTGAGTGGCAATTTGCCATGATCAGGTGCTTTTGCCATGCCGTCGGATTTTCCGACACGCGGCAATGCTAAAGGGGGCCCCAAAGTGAGGCACCCTTTAAATTCTGCTTAAATACTGCAAAGGGTGTACCCAAAGTGACACCCCCATTACGGGCGGGTATGGTTGCCCCCTTTTTTATGGACTCCAGAAATTCCGGCACGGGCAAAGTTGCTATGGCCGGTGCTGGGTCTATTGTAGGGTTTTTGCACATGACAAAAAAGCCCCAGGGTGACGGGCTGGCAGTTGGGTGGCGGCCATGCAAAAAGTGTATATATACGCGAAAACGTGCGGGTATGGCGGGTATGCGGGTATAACTTTGATTTTAAAGGGTGAAAACATACCCGCTTGAAAATCTTATGCGGGTATGGCGGGTATGGTGAAAAAATCGCGTTTGTAAGCTATTGATATTTAAAGTCATACCCGCATACCCGCTTCATACCCGCACCCCTAAAACCAGCAAAGCCTTGCCAGTAGGGCTTTTCAGCGATTCATACCCGCATACCCGCTTAAAACGTGTCTCGCGCACACGAAAAAAACCGCTGTTTTGTTCCGCTTTGCAGAAAATTAAGCCATTAGCATTATTTGATTTGGGTCAAAAAAAACACCAGCGCGGGGCTGGTGTCGGTCTGTTTCCGGCTGCTTCAAACCTTGGCATTGTCGGTTTGGTTTTTCGGGGTCAGGGTGATTTGCATGCCCAAAACGTCCAATACCTTGACGATGGTTTCATAGCGGGGCTTGGCATCGGGTGCCAGCGAACGGTACAGGCTTTCGCGTGATACGCCCGCTTCTTTGGCTACCTGAAGCATACCGCGTGCCTTGGCGGCGGTTTCGATGGCGGCCAGTAGGATGCCGTTGTCTTTCGCGTCTGCGGCTTCGGCGGCGGCGGCTTCCAAAAACAGGGCAATATCGGTTTCGTCGCTCAAGTGGTTTACCGGGTCAAAATCAATCAGTTTCATGGTATTTCCTTCTGCATGGCTTGGGCTTTTGCTATATCGGCTTGCTGGCTGGATTTGTTACCGCCGGTCAGCATGAAAATAACGGTATTGCCGCGCATGGTGTAATACAGGCGGTAGCCCTGCCCGATGGCCAAGCGCATTTCACTTACTCCGCCGCCAACGCTCTTATGGTCACCAAGGTTTCCCGAAGCGGCACGCAGCAGCCGGGCGGTAACGGCGGCCTTGGCTTGCCGGTCTTTCAGGCTCTGGTGCCATTCGTAGAATGTTTCTGTCAGCCTGATGGTGTATTTCATGGCCGCCATCATGTAGCCTTTCGGCTACATTGTCAATATGGCATTTAACGGGATTGCACCGCGTTAGGCGATAAAAAACACCAGCACGGGCGGGCTGGTGTCGGGTCATGGGTGGCCGGGTCTGCGAAGGCGGCTTAATCGGTTTCCGGCGGCTCTGCACCGGCGAAAACATAAAAGCGCCCGTAAGCATAGCGGCGGCGCGTGCTGTGG
>JBHAET010000193.1:0-7897 GCA_041855705.1 Neisseriaceae bacterium | reverse complement strand
CACTCGTGAAAAATATCGGGATGCAGATCCGGCCACAGGCTTTCGTCTTCGCACCAGTCGGCCAGCTCGGCCGCAAACACCGCTTCAAACTGGCCTTCGATTTCCGACCACACCTCATCGGCATCCTCGCACGGATTGACCAGATAGGCATTGGCATCCGCCTGCAAATCCGCCAGACTCAGGGCTTCCAGCTCCATTTCCGGCAAGGACTGCAACCACAGCCAGAACGGCTCCAGCGGGATCAGCACAAACACACTGCGATTGACTTCGTACATGGGATGCCCTCCTGTGGCGGGTGGACGGAACACGGGCTGGCATGATACCAAACCCGCATCACGGCAAACAAGGCAGCAATGGCAATACTCCGCCGCCGGCTCAATCGGCTGTTTGCCGGGGCGGGGTTGCCGGCACCACTTCTTCAACAATGGTATTCGGCGGTGCCAGCACCGGGCCGGCGGCCAAACCGGGGTCTGCGGCTGCGGTTTCGGCCGTGGTGGTGTCGGCCGTTGGCGCCGCCGGGGCCGGCACATCCCCGGCCGGCAAGGATGCGGCTTCGGCTGTGCCGGCCGCATCCGCCACCGGCGGCGCACCATCGGCCGCAGCACCGTCTTCCGGCGCTACCAGGCTGTCGATGTCAATTTCCTCGTCATCGGCCACCACATTGCCCACTTGCCGGTTGCGCATGCTCATGTACACATCGCGCACATAGGCATAGCGGTCCAGCGCCGCACCGTCCAAACTGTCGGTCAGGTCCAGCAAGGCTTCACGCCGGCTCACGCCGCCGAGTACCGCCGCCCCGTAACGGCCGGCCGGCTGGGAAAACACCACATTTTGCACCGGATAGGCATACAGGATGGTGTCGCCGATGCTGTCGCGCACCGTGGAGGGTCCCAGCAGCGGATACACGAAGTAATTGCTGTTTTTCCACCCCCACGACGCAAAGGTGTCGCCCAGCGTGTTTTTGTTGTCCGGCATCTGGCCGGCACCGGCAATGTCAATCAGGCCGCCCAGGCCAAAAGTGCTGTTGATGCCCACCCGCACCAAATCGGTACTGGCTTTTTCGATGTCCAAGCGCAGCAAATTGCTGCCAAAGCTGACCACATCGCGCAGATTGTTGAAAAAATTGCGCACCCCGCTGCGCACCGGCGAAGGGGTAATCTTGCGGTAACCTTTGGCCACCGGCACCATCACATGGCGATCAAGCCGGTCATTGACCCGGAACATGAAGCGATTATAGCCTTCGTACGGATCCTGATAAGTCTGCGCCCAAGCCGGCACCGCCACCGACAGGGCCAATACGGTGATCAACAGTCGTTTGTTCATGGCTTCATCCAAGCATCGATTTCATACAATTGCCACAGCTGCTGCAACGCCGGCGGCACATCGCGGATGTGCAGCACCGCCGCTTGCTGTTTTTTCAAGCGCAAGCCGGCCAAGAGCAGGCTGACACACGCCGAATCGGTCCGCCCGACACCGGCCAGACTGACGGCATCCACTGCCGGCGCTGCCACCTGACGGCAAAACTGGCGGTAAACCGCCTCGTCAACGGTTTCGGTGGTGATGTCGCCGGTCAGGCACAGCACCGATTGCTGTTGCTCGATCTGCATGTCGTTATTGGCCGTTTTTGGCTTTCAGCTCGGCAATCAACCCGTCAAAGCCTTTGTTTTTGATGGTTTCGCCAAACTGGTTGCGGTACACGGTGACCAGGCTGGCCCCTTCCATGGTGACATTGTACACACGGTAGCGGTTGCCACTGCGGTACATGGTGTAATCCATGCGCACCGGCTTGCCGCCGCCGGCTGCCACCACTTCGGTCCGCACCACCACTTCCTGGCCGCCTTTGTTGACCACCGGATTGTCGTGCACGGTGACCTTGGCGTTTTTGAACTTGAGCATGGTGCCCGAATAGGTGCGGATCAGCAGGGTTTTGAATTCCTGCGCCAGTGCCTGGCGTTGCGCCGCATTGGCGCTGCGCCACGGATTGCCCACCGCCAGGGCGGTCATGCGTTCGAAGTCGAAATACGGCACGGCATACTGTTCCGCCTGCCGGCGTACCTGGGCGTCATTACTGCCGTTGGCCTTGCCCAAAATGCTCAGCACCTGGTCGGCATTGCTGCGCATCTGTGTCACCGCCTGCTGCGGCGAAGCCCAGGCCAAACCGATGCTGAGCACCCCGATGCTCAGGGCACTGGCCCATGCGGATGTTTTCATAACGGATTTCCTTTATGTGAAAATGGCACTGCCTGCAAACGGTTTTCAGGCAGCCTTTATTCGGTGGCGCTGGCGGCTTGATCACCGCTGCCGCCGGCATTGCTTTCGGCAAAACTGGTCATGAATTTGCCGATCAGCTGCTCCAGCACCAAGGCCGAACTGGTAATGGTGATGGTATCCCCCTCCGCCAGCTGTTCCGGATCACCGCCCTGCATCAGGCCAATGTATTGTTCGCCCAGCAGGCCGGAGGTGAGGATTTGCGCCGACACATCGCTGCTGAACGCATATTGCTTGTCCAGTTGCAGGGTGACTTTGGCCCAGTACGATTCGGGATCCAGGCGGATATCACTGACCCGGCCCACCACCACCCCGGCCGCCTTCACCGGCGCCTTGACCTTCAGGCCGCCAATATCGCTGAACGAGGCGTAAACAGTATAGCTGGGCTGGCTGCCGCCCCAGTTGCCGCCGCCGGCCACCCGGAACGACAAAAACACCACCGCGGCCAACCCCAGGGCCACAAACAGGCCCACCAGTGTTTCCAAACTGCTTTGTTTCATCTGCACATCCTTATTCTGTAAACATCAGCGCGGTGAGGACAAAATCAAGTGCCAGCACGGTCAGCGCACCGGAAACCACAGTGCGGGTGCTGGCGCGCAAAATCCCTTCCGAAGTGGGCCGGGCATGAAAACCCTGGTACACCGCAATCAGGGTGACCGCCACGCCGAACACCAGCGATTTGATCAGGCCGTTGAGCACATCGTAACCAAAATCCATATTGCTCTGCATTTGCGACCAGAAAATGCCGCTGTCCAGCCCCAGATGCTGCACCCCGATCAGATACGCGCCGTAAATGCCGGCAACATTGAAAATCGAAGCCAGCAAGGGCATCGACAGCACGCCGGCCCAAAAACGCGGCACCACCACCCGCGCCACCGGGTCCACCGCCATCACATTCATTGCTTCCAATTGCTCGGTGGTTTTCATCAGCCCGATCTCACTGGTCATCGCCCCGCCGGCACTGCTGGCAAACAGAATCGCCGCCAACACCGGGCCCAGCTCGCGCAAGAGACTGGCGGCCACCATATAGCCCAAAATGTCGGCCGACTTGAACTTGGCCAACTGGGTATAGCCCTGCAAGCCCAGCACCATGCCGACAAACAGACCAGAGACCGCCACAATCACAATCGACAGCACGCCGGCAAAATACATTTGGCGGATGCCCAAACGCGGCCGGCGCAACAGCGCGCCACTGCGCCGCAACACCGCCAGCAGAAACAGCACCACGCTGCCCAGCTGCTGGATGAAACCGAGGCAACGCTGCCCCAGAAAGGTGAATAACTGCATATGTTTTCCCGGAAATTACAGCCGCAAATCCTGTTGCAGACTGGTGGTCGCCGGATAACGGAATGCCACCGGCCCGTCGGCCTTGCCGTGCACAAACTGATCAATCCACGGCGAATCCAACTGCCGCATGTCTGCCGGGCTGCCTGAAAACAGGATTTCGCCATGGGCCAGGAAAATCACCTGATCCACAATATTGAGCGATTGCTGAATGTCGTGGGTCACCATCACACTGGTGGCGCCCAGCGCCTGATTGACACGGCTGACCAGGGTGGCAATCACCGCCAGCGAAATCGGATCCAGTCCGGTAAACGGCTCATCGTACAATAGCAGCTGCGGATCCAGCGCCATGGTCCGTGCCAGCGCCACCCGCCGCGCCATACCGCCAGACAATTCGGAAGGCATCAGCCGCTCTACCCCGCGCAAACCGACGGCGTGCAATTTGAGCAACACCAGGTCGCGAATGATTTCTTCCGGCAGCCGGGTGTGTTCGCGCAGCGGAAAAGCCACGTTGTCAAATACCGACAAATCGGTAAACAGCGCGCCAAACTGGAACAACACCCCCATGTGCCGCCGGTGGGCATACAACTCAGCCGCGCCGAAGCTGGCCAAATCTCGGCCATTGATCAGCACCTGGCCCGATTGCGGCGCAATCTGGCCGGTGATCAACCGCAACAAGGTGGTTTTGCCGCTGCCGGAGCCGCCCATGATGGCGGCAAAACGGCCCTGCGCCACCGTAAAGCTGATGTCGTTGAGAATTTGGCGCGTGCCATAGGCAAACGCCACATTTTTCATTTCGATAAACGGGGTGCTCATCAATCGGGAACCTGCGGCCAAATGCGCGCAAAGACGGCTATTCTAAGAGAGCGGTCATGATTTATCAAACCGGCACCCGCCGCTGGCGCCGGCACTTACGCTTATTTACCTAGGGCGTCTCATTCCTGCCGCCACCGGCAAGCGGCCCGATCAGGCCGTCTGGCCGGCGGCAACCATCTCACCGGCGCACTGCACCGCCGCCAGCAGGCTGCCGGCATCGGCCCGGCCACTGCCGGCCAAATCCAAAGCCGTGCCGTGATCCACCGAGGTACGGATAAACGGCAAGCCCAGGGTAATGTTGACGCCGTGACCAAAGCTGGCATATTTGAGCACCGGCAACCCTTGGTCATGGTACATGGCCAACACCGCATCCGCCTGCTGCAGCAAAAACGGCTGGAACAGGGTATCGGCCGGATACGGCCCGGATACGGCCAGTCCCTCGGCCTGCAAGGCACGGATGACCGGGATGATGATGTCGATTTCCTCACGCCCCAAATGCCCCTGCTCGCCGGCGTGTGGATTGAGTCCAGCCACCAGAATCCGCGGCTGCCGCACCCCGAACTTGGCCTGCAAATCATGGTGCACAATGCGCAGCACCTGTTGCAGCAAATCGGCATTCACGGCCGACGCCACTTGCGCCAAGGGCAGATGGGTGGTGGCCAGTGCCACCCGCATGCCGCCGCCGGAGAGCATCATCACCACCTGAGCCACACCGCTTTTGGCGGCCAGGTATTCGGTGTGGCCGGAAAACGCCACACCGGCATCGTTAATCACCCCCTTGTGCACCGGCGCCGTAACCATGGCGGCAAATTCACCGCTGGTCACGCCGGCATGGGCACGGTCCAACAGCGCCAGAACATAAGCGGCATTGTCCCGGTTCAGCACACCCGCCTCGACCGGTGCCGCCAGTGGCTGGTGCAACACCGCCAACCCCGCTTCACCGGTGCCTTCGGGCCGGTAATCAACCAGTGGCACGGCCAAACCCATGGCAGCGGCACGCTGGCGCAACAAATCCCGGTCGCCCAACACCACGGGCCGCAGCGGGCCCGACCATTGCGCCAGCGCCAGACAAACATCCGGCCCGATGCCGGCCGGCTCACCACTGGTCACCACAAGATGACGGACAGAAGACATGGGGCTCTTTCAGAAGTGAAGACATTGAATGAAGGATGGCTGGTCCGATACCGTGCCAGCCATCCGTCGCCGGCTGCAAACCGCATCTTCGACACGGCAAGACCGCAGATTTGATGTTGGTTCCACAAAACCGCCAACAGGCTGCCTGAAAACCATACCGGCTGTTCAGGCAGCCTTGCAGGGGCAAGACCAGGGGCTGTTGACGATTGACCCTAGAAAATCGGCAGCAGCCGCATCCCCTCAGCGTTCACGCACTTGAATGAATGCCTGCTCATGCAACTGACGCAGCAAATTGTTGAGCGCCTGCGTGCTGCGTTCTTCAATCAGGGCATTGCGCATGCCGCTGCGCTGGCGTTGCTCCGGGGTGTCATTGCTGCGCACCTCCACCAGACGGATGATGTGCCAGCCAAACTGGCTGTGCACCGGCTGACTGATCTGGCCAGGCTTCAGCGCCTTGACCGCCGCCTCAAACGGCGGCACGGTTTGGCCTTCTTCGATCCAACCCAAATCACCGCCGGCAGCCGCACTGCCATCCTGCGAATACTGCCGTGCCAGTTGGGCAAACGGCATACCGCTGCGCGCCTGGGCCTGCAATTGCAAAATCAGCTTGCGGGTCGGTTCGTTGTCACCCTTGAGCAACAAATGCTGCACATGGTATTGACGGCTGGGCTCACCTTGCGGCAGGGCAATCCCCTGCTGGCGGGCGCGGGCAATGGCCGCATCCACTTCCTCATCACTGATGCGGCTGTTTTCCATGCGCAGATTCTGCTGCATTTTCTGCACCAGCAAGTCTTCGGCCAAGCGACGGCGCAAGGTGGCGCGGTTGGTGCCGTCTTTGGCGCTGCGCTGATAAAGCTGCTCCACCGTCAGCTTGCGGCCGGCCGCCACCCGGGCTGCTTCGACATCGATTTCGGTTTCGCTCACCGTGACATTGGCACGCTGTGCCGCCTGAACCAGCAAACTGCGGGTCACCAATTCCTGCAAAGCCTGCTGCCGCAGGTCCGCTTCGTTTGCCTGACTGCCGCGTGTTGCCTGTGCACGCAGCCGGGACATGGCCTGATTGAGGTCCTGGCGGGTAATCACCGCGTTGTCCACCACCACCACAATGCTGTCCACCGGCTTGATTTCGGCCACGGCCACAGTACTCATGCCCAAGGCCAGGCCAAGGGCCAGTGCCCGCTTCGTCATTTGTTTCATCAATGGTTCACCTCATAAAGATTGCGATAGCCGGGAATGGCGGTGCGCAATTGTTCAAACGGATTGTTGCCGACACTGGTCAGGTTGCGCAATTGCAATTGCACAAACACCGCGTTTTTGGTGCTGTTCAGGCCGTTGACATAACGCTGGC
This sequence comes from Neisseriaceae bacterium, assembly GCA_041855705.1. Taxonomy (GTDB): domain Bacteria; phylum Pseudomonadota; class Gammaproteobacteria; order Burkholderiales; family Neisseriaceae; genus JALJZY01. The sequence goes on along the minus strand of JBHAET010000193.1, from coordinate 1,047 downwards.
CAACCACGCTGGCACTCCAGCAACGGCACGGACTCTGATATTCCAGACCCAGCAATTGCTGCAGGGTACGGCTGTGGGTCAGATCGTAGTTGTAGCGCGCCACCAGATAATAATTCTGCCGGATTGGCCACTGAACGGCGGTATCCACCTGGCGAATTTTGCCGTAATGGTCATCGTAAATTTCTTCATAGCGGCCAAAGCGGTAACGCATCGACACCACCTTGCCCGGTTGCGGACTGTAGCGTACCCCCACGCTCAAGCGTTCCGTGTTTTCCAGATTCTGGTTGTAGTGCCAGCTGCCGTCCACATGCACGCTGTCGCTGACCTGGCCGCGCACAAAGGCCAGAAAATCGGACCGGTCGCGCTCGTTGCGCTGCAGCGAACCGTCGAGCAGCACATCATCCTTGTTGAAATAAAACCGCTGGCCGATGCCGGCGCTGAGACGCTCGGCGCCGGTTTGGCCGTCGTACAAACGGGTTTGCAACGCGGTGGTGAGGAAATTGGCGGCATTGATGCGGTCATAGCCGGAAAAGCGGTTTTCCCGGAACAGCTGGGCAAAGCTGAAACTGTTTTCCGCCGTGTCAAACAGCGGCAAATCGTTCTGCTCTCTAGTAGGGATATAGGTATAAAACAGGCGCGGCTCCAGCGTTTGCACATAATTGCGCCCCTGCCAGCTGGTGGCCCGTTCGAAAATCATGCCGCTGTCCACGCTGAAAATGGGCAATATCCGGCTGAGCGTCCGTCCCGGCTGGCTGCCGAAATTGTCCAGATCATAATAAGTGGCGTTGACTTGGAATTTGGGCCGGATAAAGCCCCACGGGCGGTTGAATTCGGCGCTGATAGAAGGGTTAATCACCAAGCGGTTACCCTGCTGTTTGTCATCGTGGGCGAAGCGGGTAAATTGCCCGTACACGTTCAAATCCCAAACCGACAAACGGCGCGACCACTGCGTACTCAGCCGTGGCAGCAAAGCATACGGCGCATCTTGATAACCGTCGGCATTGGCCAGGGTTTGGTATTTTTGCACCGTAGCATAGCTGTCCAAAT
>JBHAET010000192.1:0-5938 GCA_041855705.1 Neisseriaceae bacterium | reverse complement strand
ATACACCGGCTCGCCGTTGCGGCGGTAGGCCACCAGCATGTTGCCCAGCCGCTGTTTCAAATCGGCCAAGTCCTGTGCCAGGCAAAACACCGCCATCACTTCCGAGGCCACGGTGATGTCGAAGCCATCGGCGCGCATCACCCCGTCGGCGCTGCCGCCCAGCCCGCTGATGAGATGGCGCAGCTGGCGGTCGTTCATGTCCAGCACCCGCCGCCACAACACCCGCTTGGGGTCGATGTCCAAGGCATTGCCCTGATGGATGTGGTTGTCGAGCAGGGCGGCCAACAGATTGTTGGCGGCGCCGATGGCGTGAAAGTCGCCGGTGAAATGCAGGTTGATGTCTTCCATCGGCAGCACTTGGGCATAACCGCCGCCGGCTGCACCGCCCTTAATACCGAATACCGGCCCCAAAGACGGCTCTCGCAGCGCCACCACGGCCTGCTGTCCCAAACGGCGCAACGCATCGGCCAAGCCGATGGTAACCGTGGTTTTGCCCTCACCGGCTGGCGTGGGGTTGATGGCGGTCACCAGTACCAGCCGCCCCTGCTTGGGCGGCAGCGCGGCCACCGCCGCCGGATCGAGCTTGGCCTTGTAGCGGCCGTAAGGTTCCAGCGTATCTGCTGCCAAACCGAGGCACTCGGCAATGGTGGCGATTGGCTGCATCACGGCGGCTTGGGCGATTTGGGCATCGGTGAGTTGGGACATGGGGACTCCTGTGGGACGGGCAAGCGTTGGAGACGGGACCTTTTCAAAACAGTTGCCTACATCATACTTTGTCGTAAAAGTCCCGGTCTTAGGCTGCTTGAAACGGTTTCAGGTAGCCTAAGCATGATTGCCCGTCCGCTTCAGCGGCGGGCCAGAACGGCGGTGTCGAGATAGCTTTTGCTGCCGCTGGCGATGGCTCCGGCCACCTGCTGGCGAAAGCGGGTGCTGGCCAACAGTTTTTCTTCGGTGGGGTTGGACAAAAAAGCGGTTTCGACCAGAATCGAGGGGATGTCCGGTGCGCGCAGGACGGCAAAATTGGCCTGATCAACGTGGCCTTTGTGCAGTTTGTTGATTTTGCCCAGCTGGCCCAGTACGCCGCGCCCCAGCCGCAGGCTGTCGTTGATGGTGGCGGTTTGGGTGAGGTCGAACAGGGTGCTGTTGACATTGCGGTCGGACGAAAAACGTACCCCACCGATGTCATCGGCCTTGTTTTGGGTCTGGGCCAGAAAGCGGGCGGCGGCGCTGGTGGCGCCCCGCTGGCTCAAGGCATACACGCCGGTGCCACGAGCGCTGGGATTGGTAAAGGCGTCGGCATGGATCGAAATGAACACGTCGGCTTTCAGCTGCCGTGCCTTGGCCACCCGCACGCCCAGGGGAATGAACACGTCTTCGTTGCGCGTCATATAGGTTTTGTAGCCCATGGCGTCCAGCCGCTTTTTGGTTTCGCGGGCAATCGAGAGCACCACGTCTTTTTCGCGCAGGCCGGAAGGGCCGATGGCGCCGGGGTCTTCGCCGCCGTGTCCCGGATCGATCACCACCACCACTTGACGGTTGGGGCGGCGCGAGGCCGGCGGCGCCGGATCATCAGGCGGCGGCGTGGTTTTCACCGGCGGCGTCTGCACCTGCACCTGCGCCTGGGCCGTGGTGGTGCCGTCGCTGCGCACCTGGCCGCGGCTGTATTCCTGCAACAGGGCCATCAGCGGGTCGTTTTGTTCCTGTGCCAGCGCCACCGCATTGCTGGGATAGAGATCCACCACCAGCCGGTGCTTGAAATCGGCCACCGGCTTGAGGGTGAAGACCTGCGGATTGACGCCGGCCTTGAGGTCCATCACCACCCGCACGGTGTCGGCATTGAACTGGCCCACCCGCACACTGCTGATGTAAGGATCCAGCGGCAGCACTTTTTGCGGCAGGCTTTGCAAGATTTGGTTGAGGGCCACACCCTGCAAATCAACCACCAGCCGGCTGGGGTTGTCGAGGGTAAAATATTTGTATTGCAGCGACTGGTCCGATTCCAGGGTCATACGGGTGTAGGCGCTGGCCGGCCAGATGCGTACCGCCACCATTTGGGCGGCGGCTTTGGCCCAGGCGGTGGGTGTCAGGCTGATCAGTAGGCTGCCTGAACCGGCGCCTAACAGGGTTCTGCGGGTGATTTTTGCCATAATTCGGAATTCAGTTGTGCCACGCAGGCGGCACCGGCCGGACTGTGGGCGCTGAGGGTGAGTTTGCGGCCGATGGCCTGGATTTGCCACTGCAACCGCAAATCGGCCGCCGGGACATGGCGGCCGCCGTGGCCGGGCCATTCAATCAGGCAGAGGCTGTGCGGGCCAAACAGTTCGTCCAGTCCGGCATCCGGCCATTCGTCTTCGTGGCTGAAACGATAGAGATCGAAGTGGTGGATGTCGGTCTGCTGCGGCCGGTAGCTTTCGACCAGTGCGTAGGTGGGGCTTTTGACGGCACCGTGATGGCCAAGTGCCTGCAGCAGACCGCGCACCAGTGTGGTTTTGCCGGCCCCCAGATCCCCTTGCAGCCACAGCACCAGTGGTGCTTGCAGGATGGTGGCCAAATCGGCACCGGCGGCCAGGGTGGCCGCCTCGTCGGGCAACAGGGCAAAACGGCAATCGGATGTGGACATGGGCAGCAGCGGGCGGATAATGTGCGCGGATTATGCAAGAATCGGCGGCAAATAGAAACCCTGCTGCCGCGGCAGACGCAACAGGGCAGGGCTTTTTTGCAGTTTTTAACATGGCGCCCGTCCGCCGGTTGCGGCGGCTTTCTGTTCGCAGCGGTGGTACAATGGCGCTTTTGTCTGCGGCCAGGCCGCCAAGCAAATCCGCATCATGAATTCCCTACAGCAACAACCCATCGGCGTGTTTGACTCCGGTGTCGGCGGGCTGACCAATGTGCGCGCACTGATGGAGCGGCTGCCCAACGAGCACATCGTTTATTTCGGCGACACTGCGCGGGTGCCTTACGGAGTGAAATCGCGCAGCACCATTGAAAGTTTTACCGCGCAGATTGTCGAGTTCCTGATCAGTCACGATGTCAAGGCGCTGGTGATTGCCTGCAACACGATTGCCGCAGTGGCTGGTCACATTGTGCGCCGCATGGCCGGCAACATGCCGGTGCTGGATGTGATCAGTGCCGGCGCGGCCGCGGCACTGGCCACCAGCCGCAACCAGCACATCGGCATCATGGCCACCAGCACCACGGTGAATGCCAATGCCTATGCCCGTGCCATCCATGCCGGCAATCCGCAGGCCCGGGTTTTGTCGCAGGCCTGCCCGCTGCTGGTGCCTTTGGTGGAAGAAGGCTGGCTGGATCACGAGGTGACCCGGCTGACGGTGCGCGAATACCTCAAGCCTTTGCTCAGCGAAGACATCGACACCCTGGTTCTCGGCTGCACCCATTACCCGTTGCTCAAGCCGCTGCTCAAGCAGGAGGCCGGGCCGGTGCAGCTGGTGGATTCGGCCACCACCACCGCCGAAGCGGTGGCCGGCGCACTGGGGGCGGCCGGCCTGCTCAATCCGGGCGGGACGGCGGCCGATTACCGGTTTTACGTCTCCGACATTCCGTTGCGCTTTCAGACCATCGGCGAACGCTTTTTGGGCCGCAGTCTGGAGCAGGTTGAAATGATGCGGCTGGGCTGAATGGTGCCCGGGCTGCCTGAAACCCCAATGAGTCCATCATGAAAAACATAGTGATCCTGATTTCCGGCCGCGGCAGCAATATGCAGGCGGTGGTGGAGGCGGCGCTGCCCGGCGTGCGGGTGGCGGCGGTGTTGTCGGACCGGGCCGATGCCCCCGGCCTCGCCTGGGCGGCAGGCCGTGGCATTGTCACCGCCGCCCTGTCGCCGCGCGATCATGCCGACCGCGCCGCCTTCGACCGCGCCATGATGGCGCTGATTGATGAGCACCGGCCCGATCTGGTGTTGCTGGCCGGTTACATGCGGATTGTGAGTGCCGAATTTTGCAGCCATTACGCCGGCCGCCTGGTCAACATCCATCCGTCGCTGCTGCCGGCTTTCCCCGGTCTGGACACCCACCGGCGGGCACTGGAAGCCGGTTGCCGCATTGCCGGTTGTACGGTGCATTTTGTCACCCCCGAGCTGGATTGCGGGCCGATCATCGCCCAGGCCGCGGTGCCGGTTGGTCCGGATGATGATGCCGACATGCTGGCGGCGCGTGTGCTGGCGGCCGAGCACCGTTTGCTGCCGCAGGCGGTGGCCGATTTTGTGGCCGGCCGATTGGTGTTGGACGGTAAACGTGTGCAAAACCGGCGCCCAACCGATACCATGGCCGCCTTGTTGGTTTAGGATGCAGTGCCCGATTGGCAGAAGGAATTGGATATGACGCTGAACCCCGTTGCTGTTTTGACCCGCCGTTTGCCGCTGCTGGCAGCGGCCTGTATTGGTGGCCTGCTGCCGCTGGCGGCGCAGGCGGCCGATTTGCCGGCCAATGCCGAATTGCAGTATGTCGGTCCTTATGGTGTGCCGGCCACCATGACCTTTGCCCGCAGCGGCAACAGTTACCGTGTGCTGGCCCGCATCAATGCGCCGCTCTACCAGATGCGTTTTGAATCGGTGGGCAGTGTGTCGGGCAATACCCTGCGGCCGGCCAGTTACACCGACACCCGCAAGGGCAAGCTGTATGCCCAGGCCAAATTTGCCGGCGGCCAGATCAGTTACGGCCGGGCCGGCGAACAGGTTCAAACCGCCGCCACCAAGGGGCCGACTTTTGACTTGTTTACCCTTGCCTGGCAACTGGCGGCCAACAATGGCCAATTGCCGGCCGGCTTGCAGATTACCAACGGCAAAAAACTGTATCCGGTATCCGGCATGCGCAAAGTGGGCAGCGGCCAGTACCGCATCGGCGGCGGCGAAACCCGGATCGAACGCTACCGGGTGCAGCGCGGTGACGACACCATCGAATATGCGTTTGCCCCCGATTTGCACAATATTCCGGCGCAGATCAGCTACACCGACGACGGCAAAACCTACACCCTGAAGTTGAAAAGCGTGCGCATCAACGGTCAGGTGCTGCAACCGAAATAACCGTGCCGCCGGCCGAATGCCGGCGGCAGCAGGCTGCCTGAAACCGGAACACCCCACATGAACGCCCATCAACTGCAACACACTGCCACCGTTTTACAGCAACTGCTCGATTTTGCCCGTCCGGCCGATGCCGTGCTGTCGGCCTATTTTCGCGCCCATCCGAAACTGGGCCGCCAGGACCGGCACGAAATTGCCGAAACCGCCTTTGCCGCGTTGCGCCACTGGCAGAAAATCCAGGCCCTGTTGCCGCAGGCTGCGCGCGACGGACGCCGCAGCGCATTGGCGGCACTGGCCTTGGGGCGCGGCATCGGCATTGGCCGGCTCGACTGGTTGCCACCGGAAGAGGCGGCCTGGCTGGCCGGCATCAAGGCCGCCAAGGCGGCGCTGCCCGCTACCCCGGAACAGATGGCCGAACTGCCGGCCTGGCTGGTGGCCACCTTGCAGGATCAGGGCTGGAGTATGGATGAAGTGGTGGCGTTTGGCCGCAGTGTGGCCCAGCCGGCGGCGCTGGATTTGCGGGTCAATACCCTGAAGGCGCGCCGGGACAATGTCTTGGCACAGTTGCAGGCCGAAGGACTGGCCGCCGAAGCCACACCGTATTCGCCGTGGGGCATCCGTTTGCACGACAAAAGCGCTCTGGCCCGCCATCCCTTGTTTGCCGAGGGCAGTGTGGAAGTGCAGGACGAGGGCAGTCAGCTGCTCGCCTTGCTGACCGGTGCGCGACGCGGCGAAATGGTGGTGGATTTCTGTGCCGGCGCCGGCGGCAAAACCCTGGCCCTGGGTGCCATGATGGCCAACAGTGGCCGGCTGTATGCGTTTGATGTGGCCGAAAAACGGCTGGCCAACTTGAGGCCGCGCATGGTGCGCGCCGGGCTGACCAATATTCATCCGCAGCGGATT
>JBHAET010000191.1:0-13888 GCA_041855705.1 Neisseriaceae bacterium | reverse complement strand
GCGGCCTGGATGCCGATGGTCAGCTGCAGGCCGGCAAACAAATCCACCACCGCCACCCCCACTTTGTGCGGCAAACCGTCGGTGGGGCCGGTAATGCTCATCAGCCCGCTCAAACCCTGGATAATGTAATCGTAACCGGGCTTGGCCGCATCGGGACCGCTCTGGCCAAAGCCGGTCAGCGAAGCATAAATCAGGCGCGGATTGAGCGCTTTGAGCGATTCATAATCCAAGCCGTATTTTTTCAGGCCGCCCACCTTGAAGTTTTCGACCACCACATCGGCCTCTGCCGCCAAACGGCGCAACAGCGCCTGCCCTTCGGGCTGGCTCATGTCGACGGTGAGCGATTTTTTGTTGCGGTTGGCCGTGGCAAAATAGGCAGCGGTGCCATCGGCAAACGAAGGCGGCGACCAATGGCGGGTTTCGTCGCCCTCGCCCGGCCGTTCGATTTTCAACACTTCCGCCCCCAAATCGGCCAGAATCTGCGTACAGCAGGGCGCGGCCAGTACGCGGGAAAGATCCAATACTTTAATGCCTTGCAATGCTTGGTTTGCCATCATCCATTCCTTGTTTCCATTCGATTGTCACCGGACATACCGCCCATCCCGCCGAGCCACTGCCTGACAGCGCGCCGTGCGGCATCCGTCTCATGGACCGCCGGTTGACGAAAAAGGCTGCCTGAAAGCCATGCGGGTCATGCACCCTTGCTTTCAGGCAGCCTGCATCACACCACCGTCATCAACCGAACGCGGCAATGCCGGTTTGGGCACGACCCAAGATCAGGGCGTGGACGTCGTGGGTGCCTTCGTAGGTGTTGACGGCTTCCAGGTTCATCACGTGGCGGATGACATGGAATTCATCGGCAATGCCGTTGCCGCCGTGCATGTCGCGGGCCACGCGGGCAATTTCCAGCGCCTTGCCGCAATTGTTGCGCTTGATCAGCGAAATCATTTCCGGTGCGGCCTGGCCCTCGTCCATCAGGCGGCCCACCCGCAAGGCTGCCTGCAAGCCCAGTGCGATTTCGGTCTGCATATTGGCCAGTTTCAGCTGTACGATTTGGGTCGCGGCCAGCGGACGGTTGAACTGCTTGCGGTCCAGCGTGTACTGGCGGGCCGCCTGCCAGCAGAATTCGGCCGCGCCCATCGCACCCCAGGCGATGCCGTAACGGGCTTTGTTCAGGCAGCCGAACGGGCCTTTCAGGCCACGGATGTCGGGGAAGGCGTTTTCTTCCGGCACAAACACCTCATCCATCACGATTTCGCCGGTAATGGAGGCGCGCAACGAGAATTTGCCTTCGATTTTGGGCGCAGACAGGCCTTTCATGCCCTTGTCCAAGATAAAGCCGCGGATTTCGCCGGCATCATCCTTGGCCCACACCACGAACACGTCGGCAATCGGGCTGTTGGTAATCCACATTTTGGTGCCGGAGAGCGAATAGCCGCCGTCCACCTTGCGGGCACGGGTCTGCATGGAAGCCGGATCGGAACCGGCGTTCGGCTCGGTCAGGCCAAAACAGCCCACCCACTCGCCGGTGGCCAGCTTGGGCAGGTATTTGTCTTTCTGCGCTTCGGTGCCATAAGCCCAAATCGGGTGCATGACCAGGCTGGACTGCACGCTCATCGCGCTGCGGTAACCGGAATCCACCCGCTCCACGGCCCGGGCAATCACACCATAGGCCACATGTGACATGCCGGCGCAACCGTAACCGTCGATGGTAGCGCCCAACAGGCCCAGCTCACCCATCTGGCGCATGATGTTGCGGTCGAAAATTTCCTTGCGGTTGGCTTCGATGATGCCCGGCAACAGGGCATCCTGGCAGAAGGCTTCCGCGGTTTCCGCCACCATGCGTTCTTCTTCGGTCAGCTGTTGTTGCAGCAACAGCGGATCTTCCCAGCTAAACGGGGCGCGGCTTTGGTTTTGGGCCATAATGGTCTCCTTTGGAATCGGTTTTGCGTTGGAACAAGGTTAATCGGAATCATGCAGGGCATTCCCTGCGGCGCCTGCAAATATAGCACAAAATTTTACCGTACCATATTTCACTTGGCGAAATTATGTTTTACAATACGAAACAGAATGTACCGAAAAACCGAGGAGAAGTAAAGTGCTGTCCCATATTTTGCAACAAATCGATCAAGCCGAAACCGATAACGACCGTCAGTTTGTCACGGCGCTGGCACGCGGCCTGGGGGTATTGAGTACGTTTCAAAACAGCGGTGTGGCACTCACCCACCAGGCCATTTGCGAGCGCACCGGCCTGCCCAAGGCCACGGTATCGCGTCTGATCTACACGCTGCTGAAAACCGAATTTCTGGTACCTGACCGCGACGGCGGCTACCGCTTGGGCATGGGCAGCATTCAACTGAGCGCCACTGCCTGGGCCCAATACGACCTGATCCGCAACGCCCAACCGCTGATGTCGGCCTTTGCCGCCGAAAACCAGGTATCGGTGAGTCTGGCCAAAGAGGAAATGGGCGAAATGCTGTACCAGGCCAGTTTCCGCAGCCCGGCACGGCTGGCGGTGCAACTGATGGTCGGCTCCAAGGTTCCGGTGGCACAAACTGCGATTGGCCGTGCCTATTTTGCGGTGTCCGACGACATTCAGCGCCACAGCATCGAACGCAATATGCGCGCCTTGTTGCAACAGGACTTTGATGCCGACTGGCAATTGCTCAACCGGCACGCCGAATTTTACCGCCAGCACGGCTACACCCTGTCCAACGGCGATTTTTCGCCCGACATTCTGGCGATTGCGGTGGGCGTGTACAACCGCGCCGAAGCCCGCTACACCCATTCGCTCAATGCCAGCGTACCGGCCAGCCGCTGGCAGGTACAGGAATTTGTGCACAGCATTGTGCCGCGCCTGCAACGGCTGGCGACACGGATTTCGGAACGCTGACTTTACGGCACACAAAAATGCCGCAGCCAAAAACACGGCTGCGGCATTTTTGTGTGCCGGCAATCACCTCATTCAGTGGTCAGCTTGATGTCGATGCCCTCTTTCTTGGCCAGCGCACTGAACTCGGCAAAACCCTGCATCACGGCTTTCTGGCCCTCCTGCAACTCCTGACTCACGGCCACTTGTGCCTGGACGTCCCGCGGATCAATGGTCAGTGATTTCTGCATACCGGCCGCCACTTGGGTCATGCCTTTGGCCAATTGATCCCGTATCGATTTGCCCTCTTCGGTTTTCAAGGACAAGGCCTGCAGTTTCGGGCCGGTCTGGCCAATCACCCCGGCCATGTCTTGCACAATCACTTTCAAATCCTCTTCCGATTTGGCGTTTTTCATGCGTTCCTGATATTCCTGCTCCAAAGACGGGCTGAAGCCGGTTTGCTTGAACACTTCCGCAATCGCCTGCAAATCGGATTTGGCGGCATTGGCACCGCAGGCAGCCAGCACGCAGGCCGTGGCGGCCAGTAAGCCGAAACGGCGCAGATACGCCCCCATTTGCTGCATCCATTGAAACATCGTACACCTCCCGGGTGTGTGGTTGAAAAACTAATTCTTGCCGGCGCGGCTGTGGTGCTGAATGTCGAAACCGGCAGACCGGTAGGCGGCAAAACGCTGGCGGGCGGCAGCCAGCTGTTCGACATCGTCCGCCACAATTTCCAGCACCCGCTGCGGTGGCTGCTGTAGTGCACACCAGTGTGCATCGCTCAGATTGAGCACCACGGTATCGGCCGTTACCGCCGGCAACTGCCGGCCACAGGCCAGCAACACGCCCTGCTCCGCCGCCGGTTGCCGGCCGTCACGCCAGATGTGGTGCGGCACAAAGGCCGTAGCTTCAAACGACCACAACAGCGCATCAAAGCGGGCCATGGCATCCTCATCCGCCAACCACACCAATACCCGGCTGCCTGAAGCATAGGCTTTGTGCACCAGTTTGCAGGCAAACAGCGGCACATCGGCCACATGGGTGTAAAAGCTTGCTGCCGCCACCCTTGGGCCTCACCCTGCCTGTTGGCGCAGGTAATTCAGCAACAGCGGTACCGGCCGGCCGGTGGCACCTTTGTCCTTGCCCGACTTCCAGGCGGTGCCGGCAATGTCCAGATGCGCCCACGGATAGGTTTCGGTAAAGCAGGACAAAAACACGGCGGCGGTGATGGTGCCGGCTGGCCGGCCGCCGATATTCTGCAAATCGGCAAAATTGGACTTGAGCTGCTCTTTGTACTCATCAAACAACGGCAGTTGCCAGGCCTTGTCGTCGGTGGCACCGGCTGCCGACAGCAATTGGTCCACCAGTGCCTGGTCATTGCCCAGCACACCACTGGCCACATGCCCCAGGGCAATGATGCAGGCTCCGGTCAGGGTGGCCACATCGATCACCGCCCGCGGTTTGAACCGTTCGGCATAGCTGAGGGCATCGCACAAAATCAGGCGGCCTTCGGCATCGGTGTTCAGAATTTCGATGTGCAGCCCGTTCATGGCACGCACCACATCGCCCGGTTTGCTGGCATGGCCGGCCGGCATGTTTTCGCAGGTCGGCACCAAGGCCACCAGATTGAGCGGCAATTTCAGCCGGGCCGCGGCACAGAAGGTGCCGATGACGCTGGCCGCACCACACATGTCGAATTTCATTTCGTCCATCGCCTCGCCCGGCTTGAGCGAAATGCCGCCGGTATCAAAGGTAATACCCTTACCCACCAGCACCACCGGTGCCGCATCGGCATCGGGTGCCCCGTTGTAACGCAGCTCGATCAGGTAAGCACCCTGATTGCTGGCTTTGGCCACCGACCAGAACGCACCCATGCCCATGGCCTGAATCGCCTCGGCATCGTGAATCTGCACGTCGGCCCCCAATGCGGCCGCCTCTTTGGCCGCCGTATCGGCCAGAAATTTCGGCGTGCAGACATTGCCCGGCGCATTGCCCAAATCCTTGCACAGGGTGATGCCGTAAATCAGCGCCTCACTGGCCACCAAGGCAGCCTCTAGGCCGTCTTGCGCGCCATGAAACACCACCGATGCCAATTTGGCCGGCTGGGCATCGCGCTTGAACCGGTCGTAACGGTAGGCGGCCTGTGCCAGCGCCAATGCCAGCTCTTCCAGCACCAGCACCGCCAATGCATCCGGCAAACGTGACACGTCCACCGCCAGGGCCGGCTGTTTCACCGCCCAGGCAGCGGCTTCGGCGGCCGTTTTTTGCACGGCGGCACGCGCATCATCCGCCACACACCACACCGACAGCGGCCGCAGCACGCCGTCCAGGCACTCGCTACCGGCGGCAAATGCCTGTCCCTCTTCCAGACCGGCACACAGGGCGGCGGCCAAACTACCGGTATCATCCGCTTGGCAGCGGCAAGCGCTGCCGCACACAAACAAGGCCGCAGTCTGGCTTTGCGGCTGCAATTTTTCGGCTTTTATGCTAAATTCCATGTCTTTACACTCCCGAGGCAAGCGGCCGGTGCGCACATGCGGCCAACCCTTGCCGAAATATTCCCATTCTGTTGTTTGGGGTTATGTGCCAGGCGCCGGACATCGCGCCCTTCTGCGCCAACACGACATTCGCGCAGGCATTGCCCAAAACTCCGGCATTGTAACCGAAAAGGCTGCCTGAAACACGGCAGGCCAAGACGGCAATTGAAAACCCTGCATGATTTATCAACGCCAATTTATCAAAGAAGTGTCGTTCACTGCCGTGGGCGTGTTTGTGGTGTTGCTGGCGGTATTGGTCTCCACCCAGATCATCAACCTGCTCGGCCGTGCCGCCGATGGCCGGGTGGCAATTGATGCAGTGGCGGCATTGGCCGGTTTCTGGACCATCGGCCTGACCCCGCTACTGCTGATCCTGACCGCCTACATCAGCACCCTCACCGTCCTCACCCGCTACTGGCGCGACAGCGAAATGTCGGTCTGGCTGGCCTGCGGCCGCTCGCTGGGCAGCTGGGTCAACCCCATCCTGCGCTTTGCGGTACCGTTTGCGGTGCTGGTGGCGGCCCTCACCCTCTGGTTGCAGCCGTGGGCCGAATTGCGCAGCCGCGAATTTGCCGAAGTGCTGAAACAGAAACAGGAATTGTCACTGGTGGAGCCGGGCGTGTTCCGGGAAGTCGGCAGCAGCCAGCCACGGGTGTACTTTATCGAAACCTTTGACGGCGACAACGGCCAGGCGCGCAACCTGTTCATCCGCGAACGGGAAAACGGCCGCGACAGCGTGATTTTTGCCCGCGAAGGCCGTTTTGGCCAGCAGGATGGCAAAACCATGCTCACCCTCTACCACGGCTACCGCTACAGCGGGGTGGCCGGTGCCGCCGACTTTGAGCGCGCCTCGTTCCAAAGCCTGAATCTGGTGGTCAGCAACGGCAGTCAGCTGGTCGATGCCGCCGCCCACCGCCGCACTGCCAGCACGGCAGCACTGTGGCGCAGCGACAAGCCGGAATACCATGCCGAACTGATGTGGCGTCTGTCGCTGCCCATCAGCGTACTGGTATTAAGCCTGCTGGCGCTGCCACTCTCCTACTACAATCCGCGCAGCGGCCACACCTACAACATCCTGATCGCCATCGGCCTGTTTCTGGTATACCAGAACAGCCTCACCTTTTTGCGCGAAGCCGTGTCGGATGGCCGCCTGCCGATGTTTGCCGGCCTGCTGCCGATGCACCTGATCATGCTGGGCCTGTGCGGATTGCTGCTGCGCTGGCGCAGCCGTCCGGCCCAACCGTTTTGGGCCGGCATCAAAGCCGTTTTGGGATGGAAAGCATGAGCACTGTCTTGAGCCTGCTCAACCGTTATGTGGTGCGCCAGTTGAGCAGCGCCACCGTTTACGCCCTGCTGGCCCTGGTCAGCCTGTATCTGTTTTTCGACATCATCGGCGAGATTGGCGATGTCGGCGAGCACAACTACACCAGCAGCGCCATGCTGCAATATGTGGCGATGCAGATTCCGGCACGCGCCTATGAGCTGATGCCCTTGGCGGTGCTGGTCGGCGGCCTGATTGCCATGAGCCAGCTGGCCACCCACAGCGAACTGACGGTGATGAAAACCAGCGGCTTAAGTCCGCGCCGTCTGGGCGCGATGATGCTGCAATTTGGCGGCCTGTTTGCCCTGCTCACCCTGCTGCTGGGCGAATGGGCGGTACCGGCCCTGGGCCAGAAGGCCGAACAGTTCAAGCTCAACGCCACCCACAACAATGTCAGCGCCGGCGCCCAAAGCGGCATCTGGATCAAACAGCACAACGACATCATCAACATTGCCGAAATGCTGCCGGATGCCACCTTGCGCGGCATCACCATTTACCGCCACAACGACGACTTCCAGCTCACCCAGATGCTCAAGGCCGAGTCGGCCCGCATTGATCCGGCGCGTGCCGACGGTGCCTGGCAATTGCAAGCTGTTGCCCGCAGCGAACTGGGTGTCCAAACCGTCACCACCAGCACCCTGCCGTCGTTGGAATGGCCGGCCGCCGTCAACCGCCAGTTGCTGGGGGTGCTGCTGGTCAAACCGGAGCAAATGTCGATTCAGGACCTGGGCAGTTATGTGCGCCACCTGCAGCAAAACCAGCAACAAACCGCCCGCTACGAATTGGCCTGGTGGCGCAAAATCAGCTACCCGCTGGCAGCCCTGGTGATGGCCTGGGTGGCACTGGCCTTTACCCCGCAGCACACCCGCCACGGCAACATGGGTCTGCGCCTGTTTTTCGGCATTTGTCTCGGGCTGGCGTTTCATTTTGCCGGCCGCCTGTTCGGTTTCTCCAGCCAGCTCTACGGCATCCCGCCGGTGGTGGCCGCCCTGCTGCCCACCCTCTTGTTTGCCCTGCTCGCCGTCTGGCTGATCCGCCGTCAGGCCCGCCGCTAGGGTCTGTTGACCATCAGCGCAACGGCGGCATTTGGGGTTCACAACCCAAAAACCAACGGCACCATCAGGTGCCGTTGGTTTTTTTAACACGGATTACACCGCAAGGACCTGCTGCCCAAGCGGGAAACAGTAGCAACACTGTACACGGTGCCCTTCCGCACAAACCCGTTTGTCTCAAACCCGTTTGTCTCAAACCCGTTTGCCTCAGCGTGGCGGCGGGGCATAACGGCCGTCGGCCGGAAACGGATTGGGTGCGTCGTGCTCAACAGGTGTCCGCCGCGCGGGCAGGCGTGACGCCGCCGGATCGTCCAGTTCATACACTGCCGTGGCAATCACACCGGTATTGCTTTCGCGGCCGGCCGGGGTTCTGGCGGCATAAGCGTCTGCCGGTTTGCTGAACATGAACGAAGCCACCGCATGCTGGCTCTTGCGAAAACCCTGGATCACCAGGCTTTGCTGGGCATGGAGCACATAGCCGCTGTGCCGGCGGCTGGCGGTGCGCCCGCTGATGACATCCAGCCCGTCAACGGCAGCAACGATTTCATAAGTATGGCGGCTGCGGTTACGGTAAACCAGCTGGTAAGGCTGTCCCTCTTGCCCCTGCAGATAGTAATGCCGGCCATCACGCACCAGCGGCAACAGCCGGCCGTCACTTTCCACCCGCAATTCAATGTTACCGGCCGCCAGCGAGATGCTGTTGAGCGACTGCCCCTGGTATTCGCGCCCGGCATAGCGGATGATGTTTTCATCCAGCGGCGTTTCGCTCTGGCGTCGCAGGTTGACGCTGCGCACAGATGAGGCAATTTCATCGCCCCACTTGGTGCCCAAGCGCTCTTCGGCCCGCGCAGCCTGAGCCGCCGCTTGCGGTTGGCGGGCAAGCTCCTGTGGTGACGAGGCACAGCCTGCCAGCGCCAGCAACAGGGTAAGTGTCAGCACACGTTTCATATCAGCTCCTTGAGGTCGGATGATTCCGGCGCAAATCGTTGTCCTGAATGCGCCGTATCCAACCCATCCGTATTGTATTCAATTAGATATAGGCCACCGTCATGATTTCATACTCGCGCATGCCGCCCGGTGCCTGTACCTCGGCCACATCGCCTTCTTCCTTGCCGATCAGGGCACGGGCAATCGGCGAGCCGACCGAAATTTTACGCTGTTTGATGTCGGCCTCGTCTTCACCCACAATCTGGTAGGTGACCTCTTCTTCGCTGTCCAAATCCTGCAAGGTGACCGTGGCCCCAAACACCACCTTGCCCTCGGCATGAATTTCCTTCGGATCGATGATGTGCGCCATTGACAGCTTGTGCTCGATTTCGGCAATCCGGCCCTCAATAAAGCCCTGACGCTCCTTGGCTGCCTCGTATTCGGCATTTTCCGACAAATCGCCGTGCGAGCGCGCCTCGGCAATCGCTTCAATCACCGATGGCCGTGCCACACTTTTGAGCTGTTGCAACTCCTGTTTCAACAGGTCGGCACCCACCACGGTAAGGGGAATTTTCTGCATTTGGGCTTCTCCAAAACCGCTGTGCTCAACAGGCGGTCTGCAATAAAAAGGCAAGCCGCCAATCAGGGGCGGCTTGCGGTTGGTTTGTGCTTGGCATTGTAACAGAGCGGTGCAAAATAGCAACTGCCCGCCCACCGATGGGAGGCTGCCTGAAAATGATTTGTCCGGCACAAGCGCTGCCAAAATGACCACCGGCCAACGGCCATCAACTGCGGCCCGCCCTCTCTGCGACCAACACGCGGATTCAGAACGGAATATCGTCGTCAATATCATCCACCGGCGCCGGCGCCGGGCGGCTTTCCTGGCGGCGCGGCGCGGCCGGCGGCGCGCTGGGGGCGGCTGCCGGGGCGCGGTACTCTTCATCGCGTTCCGGTGCTTCATAATGAGCGCCACCGCCTGCCTGGTCATTCTTGCTGCCCAGCATTTTCATCTCGTTGCCGATGATGTCGTAAGCGGTGCGTTCAATGCCATCCTTGCCCGTGTATTTGCGGCTCTGGATGCGGCCTTCGATGTAAACCAGGCTGCCTTTTCTCAGATACTGGCCGGCGATTTCGCCCAGTTTGCCAAACAAGGTGATGTTGTGCCATTCGGTGCGGGTTTGCCGCTCACCGTTGCGGTCGCGCCACTGCTCGTCGGTGGCAATCGAAAAATTGGTCACCGCATCGCCGCTGGGCATGTAGCGTACTTCGGGATCGCGCCCCAAGCGGCCGACCAGAATGACTTTGTTTACAGACATGATTGTGCTCCCATGATCAATTGTTTTGCCGCATCGGCATCAAAACCCTGCTGACGCGCCTTGATGTAAACCGTCTGCCCGTCGGCACTGAAGCTGACTGCTTCCACCGCCGCCTGTTGCAACAAGGCAGACTGTAACGCCTCTTGCCGCCCCTGCCAAGCTTGGCCCACGGCATACATCACGTTTTTCACCGGCCGCGGCGGCGGTGCCAAAACCGCCACCACCAGCCACAGCAGCATCAGACCGCTGCACCAGATAAACACCCCGTCGCTGCCGGCATGCTGGAACAGCAAGCCGCCCACCGCGCCGCCAACAAACAGGCCCACCGACTGGGCGGTGTTGTACACCCCCATGGCGGTGCCTTTGAGCTGGCTGGGGGCAATTTTCGACACCATCGACGGCAGGCTGGCCTCCAACACGTTGAAGCCGATAAAGTACAGCACCATGCAAGACAGTACCGCCAGCAGCGAAGCGGTGCTGAATGCCAGCCCCAGCTGTGCCAGTGTCACCGATACAATGCCGAACACGAACACCGCTTTCAAACGGTTGCGGGTTTCGCCGTAAATAATCAGCGGCACCATCAGCACCAGGCCGACGAGCACCGAAGGCAGGTAAATCCGCCAGTGCGCCTCTTTGGGCAAATCCAGTTCGACCAGCATAAACGGCAAGGCGACAAACAGCGCCATTTGCGCCGCATGCAGGGCGAAAATGCCGAAATTCAGGCGCAGCAACTGGCCGTCACGCCACACGCTGCCCAGTTGTTGGCGCTGCACCTCGGCATCTTCATGCAGTTTGCTGACCTTGGGATCGGGCACCGCAAAGCGCAGCACCAGCATCGACAATAGCGCCAGCACGGCGGTGAGCACGAAAATGCCCGGCACCCCAATCCAGTGGTTGAACAGCGGTGCAGCCACCAGGCTGAAGGCAAAGGTAAGGCCGATGCTCAGGCCGACCGTGGCCATGGCACGGGTGCGCACCTCTTCGCGGGTCAGATCCGCCAGCAAGGCGGTGACCGCGGCACTCACCGCCCCGGCACCCTGCACCGCCCGCGCCAGCACCAGCATTTCCACCGTCGGCGCCCAGGCCGCCAGCAGGCTGCCGGCGGCAAACACCGCCAGCCCCAGATAAATCACCTTCTTGCGGCCGAAACGGTCGGACGCAATGCCCAGCGGCAGTTGCAACAGGGCCTGGGTTAAGCCGTACATGCCCATGGCCAGGCCAATCAGCGCCGCTTTGTTTTCGGCACCGGGCAGGTTGGCGGCATACAGTGAGAGCACCGGCAAGACCAGGAACATGCCCAAAAGGCGCAAGGCGTAGATGGCGGCCAACAGATTGCTGGCGCGCTTTTCGTCTGCCTGTAAAACCGTGGTGTTTCGTTTGGCCATAAATCAGTTCGGTTGCAAAAAAGTTTTCAGGCAGCCTTAGCTTAGGGTCTGTTGACAATTGACCGGCAAAGCGGTCTTTTGAGGCAAAAACCGTGCATGCCAGGCAAAAAGCGCAGCAAGGTTGAATAGCTTGCGCGCATTTTTAACGCCGTAGACGGGGATTTTTGACCAAAAACACCGCCGTTGCATGCATTGTCAACAGCCCCTAGGACCACTGCCAACGCCGCTGCCAGGCTCCCAATACCGCATCGGAATAGGTGCTGCGTCCCAGACTGCCGTTGTAACGTGCCAGCGCACGGGTGATGTTGCCGTTCTCCACATTGCGATAATGGCGCAAAATGGTGCAGCCATAACGCAAATTGGTGCGTATGTCGAACAGATTGTGCTCCGGGCGGCCGATGTAGCGCTGCCAAAACGGCATCACCTGCATCAGTCCGCGCGCGCCGACCGCCGAAATCGCATACTGGCGAAACGCGCTTTCCACCTCAATCAGCCCCAAAATCAGCTGGGTATCGAGTCCGGCGCGCACCGATTCGTACTGGATGTTGGTCAGCAGGCGGCGGCGGCCGTACTCGTCAGCCACAAAATGCGCCAACCGCGCCGACATCGCCGTCAGCCAGCGCTGGCCTTCGGCCGGGGTATTAAACACCAGCCGTGCCGGATTGACATTATTCACCGCGCTGCGCATCACCGATGCCACATCGTCGGACAGGGTCTCTTCGCGCTGGGCACCGGCCCACAGCGGCGATGGCAGCAACAGTGCGGCGCCGCCGGCCAGCAGGCGGCGGCGGCTGAGCGGTGCGGTCAACAGAGGGGAATGCTTCATCAATCGGACAGGCTGCCTGAAAAAAAGCGCCAGTATATAGTCAATAAACGGTTTTCGCCATCACCGCAAGGAACAACGGCCGCATCCGCCAGACCCATTGACTAGCTCATCTGGCGCAGGGTGAGGATTTGTTCGCTGCGGCCAAACGGGCCGTGCACATCGTGCAGCACGCTGCTGGTGAGGCCGATGCCGTCGCTACCAAATTGCTGGGTGGTCTGCAATCCCAGCCACGCGCCCTGCGGCCGGCGGTAGAGGTGGATTTGCAGGTCGATGTTGGGAAAAGCCCAGCAACGCACCGGCAAACCGGTGCGCGGCACCACCCCGTTGGCGGTGTCCACCATCCCCATCAGACGCACAAAATCACTGACCGGCTCGCCGGCCACCATGTCCAGATGATTGGTCAGCCACACCAGGCCGTGACCGTCACGGCGCGGCCCCTGATGCAGCTTGAGCGAGCGGATGTAACCGCCGGCCCAGTGCTGCATGTCCTGAAATTCCGGCAAATCCTGCGGTGGCGCCACCGGTGCGTCTTCCACACCGGCCACCGCAGCGGTGTCGGCCGTCTGCATCCGCCAGGCACGCGCCACGATACAGGCACGGCCGTTGACGCTCATCTGCGCCTCAATCAATTCAATGGTACGGCCGGGACGGATGGTGCGGGTGGTGATATCGAATTCGCCAAACGGAATCAGGCCCAGGATGTCCAGACTGATGCGCCCGATGCGCATGTGATCGTGCGGGGCATAATGCTCCAGTTCGTGCGCCAGAATGCCGGTGGCCGGTGCCATGTGCTGTTCGTGCTCGTTCCACGCACCCTGGGCGTGCACCGTGCTGCGGTAACGGGCAGTGGTGCTGCCATCGGCATGGGTTTGTCGGGTCAAAGGCTGGTAATACGCCTGCATCGTCTCTCCTCTCTGCTGTTTGCTGCACAAGCAACGTTGGTTGTTTATCGGCGGAATGCACAGTCCCAAGGCTGCCTGAAACGGTTTTCAGGCAGCCTTGGGCTTGTTGACCATGAACCCAGGGTCATGCGGTTCAAGCGGTTTGTACCGTCCAGGCCACGGTGCCGCCGGCCCGCATCGGCACCAGGCGGCCATCGCCCATCGGTACGCTGTCGGGCACGGTTTGCGGCTGTTTCACCAGTGTGATGGTATCGGTATTGAGCGGCAAACCGTAAAAACGGGCGCCGTTGCGGGCGGCAAACGCTTCCAGCTTGTCCAGCGCGCCGGCGGCCTCGAATACTTCGGCATACAGCTCGATGGCGGTCAGCGCGCTGAACATGCCGGCACAGCCGCAGGCGTTTTCCTTGGCATGTTGCGGATGCGGCGCCGAATCGGTGCCCAGAAAGAATTTGTCCGCCTGCGCGCCGGTAACCGCCGCTACCAATGCCTGGCGGTGACTTTCGCGCTTGAGCACCGGCAGGCAGTAATGGTGCGGCCGCACCCCGCCGACCAGCAAATCGTTGCGGTTGAGCAGCAAGTGCTGCGGGGTGACGCTGGCGGCCACATGGTCACCGGCTTCGCACACCAGCCGCGCCGCCTCGGCGGTGGTGATGTGCTCGAACACCACTTTCAGATCCGGCACTTCGGCCAGTACCGGCTTGAGAATGCGTTCGATGAACACCGCCTCGCGGTCGAAAATATCCACCTCGG
>JBHAET010000190.1:0-3384 GCA_041855705.1 Neisseriaceae bacterium | reverse complement strand
TCTCATCCGGTACGATCGGCACGATGCGTTTGCCGATCTGCTTGTCTTTCAGCAGGGTGGACAGAATGCGCACAAACGCCATGGTGGTGGAGAATTCGCGCTCGCCGCTGGATTGCAGCTGGGCGTCAAACGCTTCCAGCGCCGGAATCGGCAGGGCTTCGGTATTGGGATTGCGCTGCGGCAGATAACCGCCCAGGGCATTGCGACGCTCGCGCAGGTAGCGCATCTCTTCGCTGTCTTCCGGGAAGCGGAAGTACGGCAGGTCACCGCTGTCGATCTGCTCGTCGGTCACCGGAATGTCGAAACGGTCGCGGAATTTTTTCAGTGAATCCACATCCATTTTCTTGGCTTGGTGGGCGGTGTTCTGGCCCTCGCCGGAAGCACCCATGCCATAGCCTTTGATGGTTTTGGCCAGAATCACGGTCGGACGGCCGCCGGCATTGTTCACGGCTTCGTGGTAGGCGGCATACACTTTGTGCGGATCGTGGCCGCCACGGTTCAAGGCCCAGATTTCGTCGTCGGACATATTGGCCACCAAGGCCTTGAGCTCAGGCGTGTTGAAGAAATGCTCGCGCACATAGGCGCCGTCTTTGGACTTGAAGGTTTGATAGTCGCCGTCCAGACACTCTTCCATGCGCTGCTTCAGGGCATTATTGGTGTCGCGCGCCAGCAAGGCATCCCAGCGGCTACCCCAAATCACTTTCAACACATTCCAGCCGGCGCCGCGGAAATTGCCTTCCAGTTCCTGAATAATCTTGCCGTTGCCGCGCACCGGACCGTCCAGGCGCTGCAGGTTACAGTTGATGACGAACACCAGATTGTCCAAACCTTCGCGCGCCGCCAGCGCAATCGCACCCTGGCTTTCCGGCTCGTCCATTTCGCCGTCACCGCAGAACACCCACACTTTGCGGCCCTGGGTTTTGCTCAAACCGCGCGAATCCAGATACTTCAGGAAACGCGCCTGATAAATCGCCATCAGGGGGCCCAAGCCCATGGATACGGTGGGGAACTGCCAGAAATCGGGCATCAGATAAGGATGCGGATAGGAAGACAGGCCTTTGCCGTCCACTTCCTGGCGGAAATTATCAAGCTCTTCTTCGCTCAAGCGGCCTTCAACAAAAGCGCGGGCGTAAATGCCGGGTGCCGAATGGCCCTGCACAAACACCAGATCACCTTCCACATCGCCCTGCTTGGCGTGCCAGAAATGGTTGAAACCGACATCGTACAAAGTGGCGGCCGACTGAAACGAGGCAATGTGACCGCCCAGCTCCAGATCTTTCTTGCCGGCGCGCAGTACCATGGCCGCCGCATTCCAGCGGATGATGGAACGGATGCGGTGCTCCAGCTCGTGATTGCCGGGCGATTTCTGTTCTTGCCCCACCGCAATGGTGTTCAGATAGGCGGTGGTGGCATCAAACGGCAGATGCACACCGCGGCGGCGGGTATATTTCACCAGATTTTCCAGCAAAAAATGCGCCCGTTCCGAGCCTTCGTTTTCAAGTACGGAACTGAGCGCATCCAGCCACTCCTGGGTTTCAATGGGATCGATGTCATTGAATTCGGCAGACATGTAAAACATCCTTTTTCTGTGGGGTTCGGTTGAAGCCTGAACAAAGGCCGGCGTTACACGCCAACCGGCCAATGTTCGATTTCGGACAAAAACGCACTCAGCAGTGCAAAAACACAAAACAATTCAGGCAGCTAAGTTCCGCCATTCGGTTCGAGGCGCACGCAGCAATGACTTGAAAATCTTTTGTTGCAGTGCAACATACTGTAATTACGCGCAAATCCTACCAGCACTACCGGCAAACGGCAATGTTTTTTTGAGTATTTACACCGCACCGCCGGTCATCAAATAGCAACAAATTAAAACAAATTTGAAAATATAAAGTTGTTTTTTGAATAAAAACAAACAGACAATCCCGCCCTTACCCATACCTGCCGCCTTATCCGTCCCAGCAATTGCCAACGGATTGTTTGATGTACATCAAGAGACCTTTGTAAAACCGCCAGATGTGGATGCCGTTCAAGGCGCAGCAGTGCAGCGAGTGCAGTCATAACATAGAGTTAGGCAAGCGAGTGAGCAGCGCACAACGCTTCAAATGCGCCGCAGGTGGGGGTTTGCAAAGGTCTTCTCATCAAACACAATACCCAGCCGGTTTCAGACAGCCTGAGCGCCCGCCACAACATGCATGGATCATTGTGCGGCTGCCTTTGCAAGACCGTGATTCCAAGGCACAATATGCGGCATTGGCATGGCCTGCCACAATCCGCCGCTGGCATTCGCCATGCTTTTGTGCCGACATGCCATGGTGCGACAACCGGATCACATCGCACCATGCGCAGCCAGGCCGCGCCTTTCACCCCACTCTGCCCAGGAGCCGCCGATGGAACGCTTCGATTTCAATTACCCGCCTTACGATCAGCTCAATCAGGCCGAGCAGGCCATTTTGCAGCAGGCGGTCGACATTGTGTTTTATGAAGACGACAAGATCATCATCCAGCCCGGCAACAGCATCGAACACCTGTATGTGGTGATCAAGGGCCTGATTCGGGAAACCGGCGCCGATGGCGAGGTGATTGCGCTTTATCATCCCCGCGACACATTCGAAGC
Organism: Neisseriaceae bacterium; assembly: GCA_041855705.1. Lineage (GTDB taxonomy): Bacteria > Pseudomonadota > Gammaproteobacteria > Burkholderiales > Neisseriaceae > JALJZY01. Next base: position 770 of record JBHAET010000190.1, on the reverse strand, counting down.
ACGCGCGCTGATCGAAGGCCACAGCCACAGTCAGTTTGCGGTGCAAGAGCAGGCCTTGGTATACGCCATTCCCAAGGCGGCAGTGCTGAAAATCATGGACACCAACCCGCGTTTTGGCACCTATTTTTATGCCAGTGTCGCCGAAAAAATGGCCAGCCTGTCGGGCAACCCCGATGAAGAGCAGATGGAAAGCCTGTTTACCGCCACCGTACGCGATGCTTACCGTCAAAATGCGGTGTGGCTCAAAGGCGATGCCACGGTACTGGATGCGGCACAGGTGATGAAGGCGAACAAAACCAAATCGATACTGGTTCACCACCAAAACCAGATTGGCCTGTTCACCGAATCGGCCTTTCGTGACATTGTGATTGCCGGCGCCGCCGGCGACAGTTTGCTGCATCCGTGGAGCCGCTTTGACCTGATCACCACCGATATTGACGATCACGTCTTCAGCGCCCTGCTGCGCATGACCCAGTTCAACATCCAGCGGGTGGTGGTGACCGAAGGCGGCATTCCGGTGGGTGCACTGGAACAAATTGATGTACTGGCTTATTTTTCCAACCACTCCCATTTGGTGGCGCAACGGCTGGATCGGGCCAACAGCATTGACGAGTTGGTGGACATTGCCGCCCAAATGACGCACTCCATCCAGTTACTGCGCAAAAACGGGGTACGAGCACCGCAACTGGCGCAGCTGATGCAGGTACTCAACAGCAATTTGTTCGAAAAGGCCTGGCGCATTCTGGCACCGGCCGAACTGTACGACCGTA
>JBHAET010000189.1:0-3579 GCA_041855705.1 Neisseriaceae bacterium | reverse complement strand
TGCCGGCGGCGCACATTGGTGCGCCGTTTTGCATGGTGCGGTGTGCACGCATGAGTACAGCCCCGGTCGGCGGGCGTTAACCCTGAATTTACAAGCATTTTTGATGCCAGTGCGGCAAAAACAGGCGCTATTATAACGAGCGTGGTTTAGATTGCTGTTGTATTTGCGCTTTTTAACCCTTGTTGTCGGCTGCTGAACACACGGCGGCGGTGTCGGCCGGCGTGATTTGTTGCGGAATCAGCTGGTCGAGGGTGACGTTCATCGCCGCCAGACTGGGCTCCATGATCCGGCGCACCGCCTGACCGACCTCGTCGGCGCTACCGTCATGCTCAGGGTCGGGACGGTACACGAACAGGCGGAACAATTCGGCCACGTCAATGTGGGCCGCATTGGTTTTCAGCATCCAGCCGTCACCGCTTTTGGCCAGATAGCCGTAGGCGGCCAGTTTTTCCAGCAGGTCGCCCAGTTCATCGTAACCCATGTTGATGTGGCGGCGAAAATGCTGCACTTTGAGACTGCGTCCCTCGGCCTGGGCATGATCCAGCAGCAGCAGGATTTTCAGCACATCGTCAAACCGGCCGCGGCTGTCGACATCGCGGCGAAACGCCTGGTCCTGCCAGTAGGACAGGGCAGCGGTGAGCACGGCGCCGCCCAGCAAAATCATCCACAGCAGGTTGAGCCACAGCAGGAACACCGGAATGGCGGCAAAGGTGCCGTAAATCAGCTGGTAGCTGTTGAAATTGGCAATGTAGAAGGTAAAGCTGCGGCGCACGATTTCCAGCAGCAGGGCGGTGGCTGCTGCGCCGATCAAGGCATGGCGGGCCGGTACGTAGCGAAACGGCACCACTTTGTAGAGCAAAAACAGCAGCAGGGTGATGAAGGCCACCGAGGACACCCAGCCGGTGATCAGGCTGAGGGTGGGGTAGCGCAGTTCGAACAGGGTGCTTTTGAGCAAGAGACCCCACATCGACATGCCAAAACCGATTGCCAGCGGTCCCAGGGTGAGCAGCGCCCAGTACACCAGAATCCGCATCATCAGGGGGCGCGGCCGGCCAACGCGCCAGATTTGGTTGAAGGTGCGCTCAATGGTCTGGATCAGCATCAACGAGGTCACCATCATGATGATGATGCCGATGGCGGTGAGGTTGCTGGCCTTGTCGCGGAACTGGAACAGGTATTCGCCCACCGCCTCGGCACCGGCGGCAGGAATCAGCACCGCGGTGATGAAGTGGTTGAACTGCATTGAAATGTCGGCAAACATCGGAAAGGCCGAAATCACCACCACGGTGACGGTGAACAGCGGCACCAGTGCCAGCAGGGTGGTGAAGGTGAGGCTGGCCGACACTTGCGGGACATTGATTTCGTTGAAGCGCTGCCACAAAAAGCGGGCAAAAGCCGGTAGCCGGCCTTGCAGCCAGGCGCGGTAGGCGGCCGGATCAAGCATGGGCAGTCCTGTCTGGAAGCGGGAAACGGAGGGTCATTGTAGCGGCAAAGTGCCGGATCACCAACCGCATGCCGGATGCGGCGGCCGGCCGGTTTGCGGTATGATGCACTCTTTACCAGCGAGGATGGGAACCCGATGGCGGATTTACCGATTTTGGTGCTGTATTACAGCCAGCACGGCAGCACCCGCGCACTGGCGCAGCAGATTGCACGCGGCATTGACAGTGTGGCCGGTTGCGAGGCACGTTTGCGTACCGTGCCCAAAGTGTCGGCCGAGTGTGAGGCAGTGGCCGATGCCATACCGGATGCGGGGGCGCCGTATGTGTGCGCCGAGGATTTGCAGCAATGTGCCGGTCTGGCGCTGGGCAGTCCCACCCGTTTTGGCAACATGGCCGCGCCGCTGAAGTATTTTCTCGACAGCACCAGCGGCCTGTGGCTTTCAGGCAGCCTGATCGGCAAGCCGGCGTGTGTGTTTACCAGCAGCAACAGTCCGCACGGCGGCCAGGAAAGCACTTTGTTGAGCATGATGCTGCCGCTGTTGCACCACGGCATGTTGTTGTGCGGCATTCCGTTCAGTGAAGACGGGCTGAGCCGTACCGACGGCGGCGGCAGCCCTTACGGTGCCGGCCATGTCAGCCGTGACGGCGGCGGTTTGCGGGCAGATGAGCAGCAGCTGGCGTTTGCCCAAGGGCGGCGGCTGGCCGAAATTGCCCGCAAGCTGGCGGCCTGAAGCCCGAGTCACAAGGAATTGACGATGTCTTACCAAACCGATTTGTCCGGGGCGCCGACCCTGGACACCATTTACCGCCACCGCTCCATCCGCCGCTACACCGAAGAACCGGTTCCGGAGGCATGGGTGCGTGCCATTCTGGAGGCTGGCCGGGCCGCGTCTTCGTCCAGCTTCATGCAATGCGTGCACATCATCCGGGTGACCGATCCGGCGGTGCGCCACGGTTTGTATGAGGTGGCCGCAGAGCGGAAGTACGTGAAAACGGCACCGGAATTCTGGGTGTTCTGCATTGATTATGCCAAACACAAGCAGGCGGTGCCCGAAGCACAAGTGGACTGGACCGAAGCCTTGATCATCGGCGCGGTGGATGCCGGCATCATGGCGCAAAACTGCCTGCTGGCGGCCGAGTCCCTGGGTTTGGGCGGAGTGTACATCGGTTCGTTGCGCAACGACATTGCACGGGCGGCTGCTTTGCTGGCACTGCCGGCGCACACCGTGCCGCTGTTTGGCCTGTGTTTGGGCCACCCGGCGCAAGAGCCGCTGTACCGGCCGCGGATGCCCCTGTCGATGACGGTCAGCGAAAACCGTTACCGGCCGATGGATCCGGCGGTATTGGCCGAATACGAAACCGTGCTGGCCGATTACTACCGGCAGCGCAGCGGTCTGGATTTGAACTGGCAAAAAGCGGTGGCCAATAATTTCGGCCAGCCGGTGCGGCCGCACATCTTGCCGTTTTTGCAGCAACAGGGACTGGCACGGCGTTGAAGGTTGCCTGCCGGTTTTTCAGGCAGCCTGGCGGCAGGATTCAGGCTTCTGCCACTGCATCGCGCAAATAGGTTTTTTCGCAGTAATGGCATTGCAGCTTGGTCTGGCCGTGACTGTGGCGCACATAAAAGCGGCTGCTCACCGGCTCGCCATGACTGGCGCAGTTGCGGTTGGGGCAGCGGAAGACCTCGCTGATGGTGGCCGGCAGTTTCAATGACTGTTTGGCCACCACCACAAAGTTTTCAATCACATTGACCGTGGCATTGGGGGCGAACAGTGCCAGCCGGTTGGCGGCATGATGGTCCAGATGCACCCCGGTGATTTTGATGATGTCCTTGCTGCCCTGGGTTTTGCTCGGCAGATTGAAGCCCACGGTCACCGCATTGCCGCCATGCAGCAGCTTGAACTGGCGCAAAATGGCCAGTCCCTGGCCGGCGGGAATGTGGTCGATCACGGTGCCGTCTTTAATCGCTTCCACGCTCATTTGGGTTTTGTTCATGGCATGCTCCTGTCCGGTTAGACGGTGGGGTTGAGAATCAGCGACAGAATGGCCTGTCGCGCAAACACACCGTTGGTGGCCTGCTGGAAATAATAGGCGTGTTCGGTGGCATCGACATCGGGGTGGATTTCGTCCACCCGCG
>JBHAET010000188.1:0-9213 GCA_041855705.1 Neisseriaceae bacterium | reverse complement strand
AGATGAAAGCCCTGGCCCACCACTTGGCGGCCGTGGGCCAGCACACAACCGACCCGCGGATTGGGGCTGGTAGAAAACCGCCCTTGCCAGGCCAGGTCAAGGGCGGTTTGCATGTGCATGCGATCAATGGTCGGATCAGAATACATCATCAAGGCTGGATGCGAATGTCTTTCAGGGTGTCGGCCAATTGCGCCGGCTCGGCTGAATCGCTGCTGGCGCAGGCCACATAAATTTGCGCGCTGCCATACAGGGCAATGCAGCTCTCGTTCAGAGTAACGCCGTCCTGCTGGTAACTGAAGCGGTAGTTCATGCGTTGGTCGGTGGCGGCACCCACGTCCAGATTTTGCAAACGCTGGTCAGCCTTGAGCTGGCCGGTCAACTTGCTGAAATAGGCCGCTGCATCGGTTTTGGGCGCACCATGTGCCGAGACCGACAGGGTGATGCCACGGTTGTCATCGCGTTGCAGCAGCACCAGTGACTTGGCTTCGCTGGCGTCTACCCATTCGCCGGCCTGACCCAGCCGGTCGGTAAACTGGCTCTCTGCGGTGGTGATGCTGATTTTGCCATCGGCACTGCTCAAGGTTTGGGTGGCGGCGGTGGCCGGTGCTGACGTGCTGGCGGCAGACGCTTCGCTGGCGCTCAGGGTAACGGAAGTATCGGTATTGCCCGAGCAGGCGGCCAGTGCCAACAGGGCGGTGAGAAGGGCGGCGGGTTTCAACATGGTGCGTGTCCAGTCGTGTCAAGGCGTGATGAAATGCCGAATTATAGCACCGGCCGGCAGGGCGGGCATGCTGGTGGCGTGAGGGCTTTGTTCCATACCCGTTTGCGGTGTATTGGGGTGTGGGATATTGCCTGCCCGCCTGCCTATCTAGTTGATCTGTCTGTGCTCACAGCTCCGCCAGGATCTGAACGGTATCCGCATCCGGGCATGTTGCACGGCTTGCGGCCGTGTGGCGGTGGGAGTTTCGGTCAGGAGGTTGATTATTTTTTATTTAATAAAGCAATGGCTTGGGTGAATTCGGAAACATCATGAAAACTTTTGTAAACCGAGGCAAAGCGCACATAGGCCACTTCGTCCAGGCGGGCCAATTGCTCCAGAATCAGGTCGCCGACCAGCTGGCTGCTGATTTCCTTGGCGCCCAAGCGGTACAGCCGGCTTTCGATGGCGGCCACGGTGTCTTCGATGGTGTCGCTGTCCACCGGCCGCTTGTGCAAGGCACGGCTGATGCTGGTGTGCAGTTTGGCCGGATCGAACAACACTTTCTCACCACTGCGCTTGATGATCAGCGGCATGCGCAGTTCCACCGCCTCCACGGTGCTGAAGCGCTTGTCACAGGCAAGGCAGCGCCGGCGGCGGCGCACATTGTTGCGCTCCTCGCTCAGACGGGTATCGATCACCTGGGTGTTTTCGTGGTGGCAGAACGGGCACTTCATGACAGGACAACGGACAAAACCGCTATTGTTGCGGCAAATGGCACGGCTGGCAAGCAAAGGACTTGAATTCTTCGGCAAGAAAACCATCCGCACCGGGTAGGCTGCATCGTGTCAGCCCGGGATGCTTTGTCCCGTCATCATCTGAGTTCATGTGAGGCATCGGGTACGGCTTGATGGCCAACCGCATTGATTGCACGATATGCACGGTTGCTGCCGATAAGCATAGGAATAAGCTGTGGACAAATGGGACAGGTATTTGGCCAGACAAGGCAAAATCAAGGCTGCCTGAAAAACAGGCAAATCAGCCGGTTTATCCCGTACTTTTGTGGGTGTCGGTCGGGATAAGCTGTGGATAAAATCCGCAACTGGCTGCCGGCAGAAACAAAAATGGTGATTGCTGAAAAAATGGGCAATCAGATGCCACGGTGTGGGTCACAATCCATGCTTAACCAATCAACCAAGCTTCCAGCGAAATCAGCCATGGTTTTGGTGAACGGTTTGTATGAATCACCAACAGGCTGCCTGAAACCGTTTTCAGGCAGCCTGTTGGTGCGCAGCAGCCGGTCAGTGTGTTTGAGTGCGCTAAATTAGGGCAGGCTGGGCAATACGCCGGCCGGCAGCAGGCCGCTTAGGCGTTGTTCGGCCAATAGCGTGGCGGCCGCTTCGATGTCGGGGGCGAAGAAGCGGTCTTCTTCGTAAAACGGCACGGCATCGCGCAGGATGCGGCGTGCTTCTTCCAGTGGCGGGGTGGTTTTCAGGCAGCCTTCGCGCAAGTCCATGCCCTGGCAGGCGCCCAGCCATTCGATGGCGAGGATGTGGCGTACGTTGGCGGCCATTTCCCACAAGCGTGCGCCGGCGCGCGGCGCCATCGAAACGTGGTCTTCCTGATTGGCGGAAGTGGGGATGCTGTCGACGCTGTTGGGGAATGCGAGCGCTTTGTTTTCGCTGCACAGGGCGGCGGAGGTGACTTGCGCGATCATAAAGCCGGAATTAACGCCGCCGTTTTTTACCAGGAAGGGCGGCAGTTGCGACATGTGTTTGTCCATCATCATCGAAATGCGGCGCTCGGCAATTGAGCCGATCTCGGCCAGTGCCAGCGCGATGTTGTCTGCCGCCATCGCCACCGGTTCGGCGTGGAAGTTGCCGCCGGAGAGGATGTCGTCGTCATCGGCGAACACCAGCGGGTTATCGGAAACGGCATTGGCTTCCACTGCCAGCACGGCGGCGGCTTGGCGCAGTTGGGTCAGCGCCGCGCCCATCACCTGAGGTTGGCAGCGCAGGCAGTAGGGATCTTGCACCTTGCCGCATTCGGCGTGCGATAGGCCGATTTCGCTCTCTTCGCCCAGGAGGTGGCGGTAAACGGCGGCGGCATCGATCTGGCCTTGCTGGCCGCGTACCGCATGGATGCGTGCGTCAAACGGCGTGCGCGAACCCAAAGCGGCCTCGACGGTGAGGCTGCCGGTTACGCTGGCAGCGGCAAACAAGTCTTCCGCTTCAAACAGGCCGCGCAGGGCGAAAGCGGTGGAAACCTGGGTGCCGTTGAGCAGGGCCAAGCCTTCTTTGGCCGCCAATTCGATGGCGGGGATACCGGCTTTGGCCAAGGCTTGTTCGGCCGACAGCCATTGGCCGTTGTGGCACGCCTTGCCCTCGCCCAGCAGCAACAGGCTCATGTGGGCCAGCGGCGCCAAATCGCCGGAGGCACCGACCGAGCCTTTGAGCGGAATGTGCGGATAGACTTCGGCATTCACCAGTGCCATCAGATGCTCCAGTACCACGCGGCGCACGCCGGAAAAGCCACGTGCCAGACTGTTGATTTTCAACAGCATGATCAGGCGGACGGTGGCATCGTCCAGCGCTTCGCCGACACCGGCGGCATGGCTCAACACGATGGAGCGTTGCAGTTTTTCCAAGTCTTCGCGGGCGATGCGGGTGGAGGCCAGCAGGCCGAAGCCGGTGTTGATGCCATAGACCGTGCGGTTTTCTTCGACAATGCGGTTGACACAGGCAACGCTTCGGTCAATGGCGGCATAGGCTTGGTCGGCCAGCGTGATGCGCACCGGTTCGTGATAAGCGCGGCGCAATTCGGCAAGCGGCAAATGGCCGGGATGAATGGTGATGGCAAACATGATGCTTCCTTCTTTTTGTGTAGATGAATATTGTCGGTTTTCAGACAGGCCTGTCTGAAAAACATTTTCTTAAATCCTATAGACTAAGCCAGCCAACCCATGGCCAGCCCCAAACGACCAACGGCGGCGGCCATTAAAATGCCGATGGCGGTACGTTGCAGCCATACCAACAGCATATGGCGGATGCTCAGCGGGATGCTGGTGGCCAATACGCAGGGAATCAGTGCGGAGAAGAAAATCACGCTGCTCACCGAAATCACGGCGGTGACATAGCGGGTGAGGATGTCGGCCTCTTTCAGCAGAATGGCCGGCAGAAACATTTCCGCCAAACCGCTGGCCATGCCTTTGGCGGCGGCAAACGGCTCGCTTAAACCGCCCAGCCAGGTAAACGGCACCAAGAGCAGCCCGAGCGCATCGAATACCGGCGTGTATTTGGCCAACAACAGGCCGGTGAGGCCGATGGCCATGATCGAGGGCAAAATCGCCGCAGTCATTTTCACGCCCGCCCAAAAATGCGACCACAAAATCCGCAAGGGTTGATCGGCGTTTTGGGCGACGGCCAGGCCGCTGGCAAAGGCAAACGGCAGCCGTTTCGACCAAGGCAGGCTGTGGTCGGCCACGCCGCCCGAGTGGTCAATGTGGGTAATCGGCGGCAGGCGCGCGGTAACGGCGGTAATGGCGAAGGTAATCACGAAACAGCTCCAGAAATAGAAATTCCAGAACGGCATCAAATCCAGCGTTTTGGCCACCACCACCATAAAGGCGGCGGAAACGGTGGAAAAACCGGTGGCGATGATCGCCGCTTCGCGCGCGGTGTATTTGCCGGCGCGGTACACCTGATCGGTGAGCAGCAGGCCCACCGAATAGCTGCCGACAAACGAAGCCACCGCGTCAATCGCCGACGAACCCGGCGTTTTCCACAAGCGGCGCATCACCGGCTGCATCAATACGCCCACCATTTCCAACAGGCCGAAACCGATGAGGAAGGCCAGCGCCAGCGCACCGATGGGAATAATCATCGACAAAGGCAGGCTCAGCTTTTCATACAAAAACGGCAGCATGTCTTTTTCGGTGAGCACCGCCGGCGCGGTGCCGGAGAGATACCACAAGGTAATCAGCACGCCGGCGATTTTGAACAGAGTCAATACGCGTTCGGTGAGGCTTTTGTTCCAATTCCCGTTTGCAATCGGCGCCACCGCGCCGTAGACCATCATCAATACCGCGATGACCGCCACCGGCGTTTTCCATTCGCGCACCAAATAGCTGGCGGCATGGTCGAACAGAATGGTGCTGCGGCCGGCAACCTCGATCGGGACGAAAAACATCACGATGCCGATGCTGCTGAACACCAGCATTTTCAACAGCGCGGCGGCATCAAACGAAGTTTGCTTCTCCATAACGTTTCTCCTGTTGTGGTGATATAGTAAATCCACTTACTCCATTACGGCGTTGCTGCGCCTTGCCGTACTATCTGTACTGTCTGCGGCTTGCTGCCTTGTACTGAAAATTAATTGAATTTACTATAGTTGTGGTGAAGTGAAGCGGGTACGGCTATTGAATCAATGCCTACCTGAAAGAATCTTTCAGGTAGGCATTGGCTTAACCGGTAATCATCGGCAGGTTCAATCCCTGCTCTTTGGCACAATCAATCGCGATTTGATAACCGGCATCGGCATGGCGCATCACGCCGGTGGCCGGGTCGTTGGTGAGCACGCGGGCGATGCGCGCGGCGGCTTCGTCGGTGCCGTCACACACAATCACCACGCCGGAATGCTGCGAGAAGCCCATGCCCACGCCGCCGCCGTGGTGCAGCGATACCCAGGTAGCGCCGCCGGCGGTGTTCAACAGCGCGTTCAACAGCGGCCAATCGGAAACCGCATCCGAGCCGTCCTGCATCGCTTCGGTTTCGCGGTTGGGGCTGGCCACTGAGCCGGAATCCAGATGGTCGCGGCCGATCACCACCGGCGCGGACAATTCGCCCGAACGCACCATTTCGTTAAACGCCAAGCCCAGTTTGGCACGCAGGCCCAAGCCCACCCAGCAGATGCGTGCCGGCAAGCCTTGGAAACTGATGCGCTCGCGCGCCATGTCCAGCCAGCGGTGCAGATGGGCATCGTCGGGAATCAGCTCTTTGACTTTGGCATCGGTTTTGTAGATGTCTTCCGGATCGCCCGACAAGGCCGCCCAACGGAAGGGGCCGATGCCGCGGCAGAACAGCGGGCGGATGTAGGCAGGCACGAAGCCGGGGAAGTCGAACGCGTTTTCCACACCTTCTTCCAGCGCCATCTGGCGGATGTTGTTGCCGTAATCGAAAGTGGGCACGCCCATTTTCTGGAAATCCAGCATGGCCTGCACGTGCACCGCCATCGATTGCTTGGCGGCTTTCACCGTACCTTCGGGATCATTTTTGGCCGCTGCGCGGTATTGTTCCCAAGTCATGCCTTGCGGCAGATAGCCGTTTAAAGGGTCGTGGGCGCTGGTTTGGTCTGTGACCATATCCGGGCGCACGCCGCGGCGCACCAGTTCGGGCAGCACGTCGGCGGCGTTGGCGCACAGGCCGACCGAAACCGCACGGCCTTCGGCGGTGTATTTTTGAATGCGTGCCAGCGCGTCGTCCAGATTGTCGGCCTGCTCGTCCAGATAACGGGTACGCAGGCGGAAGTCGATGCTGGATTGCTGGCATTCGATGTTCAGCGAGCAGGCGCCGGCCAAGGAAGCGGCCAGGGGTTGCGCGCCGCCCATACCACCCAAACCGGCGGTGAGGATCCATTTGCCGCTTAAATTGCCGCCGTAGTGCTGGCGGCCGGCTTCGACGAAGGTTTCGTAAGTGCCTTGCACAATGCCTTGCGAGCCGATGTAAATCCAGCTGCCGGCGGTCATCTGGCCGTACATCGCCAAGCCTTTGGCGTCCAGTTCGTTGAAGTGTTCCCAAGTGGCCCAGTGCGGCACCAGATTGGAATTGGCCAGCAGCACGCGCGGCGCGTCTTTGTGGGTTTTGAACACACCCACCGGTTTGCCGGACTGAATCAGCAAGGTTTCGTCGTCGTTCAATTGTTTTAAGGTTTCGACGATTTTGTCGAAGCATTCCCAGTTGCGGGCGGCGCGGCCGATACCGCCGTACACCACCAATTCTTTCGGGTTTTCGGCCACGTCGGGATCAAGATTGTTCATCAGCATGCGCAGCGGCGCTTCGGTGAGCCAGGATTTGGCGTTCAGGGCGGTGCCGCGCGGGGCGCGGATTTCAACGTCGCGGAATCGGGTAGACATCGGTTTCTCCTTGGGAAAAGGGCGGTTTGAAAGTGTTTTTGCTAACTTGTATAGACAACATATTACAAATAATATAAGCTCAATGCAACTGCTGTTTTCAGACAGGCATACCGCCAAGCGCAAGGATTTTGTATGAGTACTACCCTTTGGCAAAACGCCACCATCGCCACTTTCGACCATCCCGCACAAACCGATTACGGGATGTTGCCGCAACACGATATTTTGGTTGCAAACGGCCGGATACAGGCCGTCGAACCGACCGGACGCCTGAGCGCCGCGCACACGGTCCGGCTAAACGGTGCGCTGATTACCCCCAGCCTGATTGATTGCCACACCCATCTGGTATTCGGCGGCAGCCGCGCCAACGAATGGGAGCGGCGGCAAAACGGCGTTTCCTACCAGCAAATCAGCGCCGAGGGCGGCGGCATCAACAGCACGGTGCGCGCCACCCGCGAAACTGCGGAAGACGAACTTTACCGTTTGAGTTTTGAGCGCCTGCAAAGCCTGCTGGCCGAAGGCGTGGGCTTGGTGGAAATCAAGTCGGGCTATGGTTTGAATCTGGCGGACGAAGCGAAAATGCTGCGGGTGGCGCAGCGTTTGCAGGAAAGCGGCACCGTGGCGGTGAGCCGCACCTTGTTGGCCGCCCATGCGGTACCGCCCGAATTCAAAGGCCGTGCCGATGATTATCTGGAGATGGTGATTCAGGAGATTCTGCCGATCTTGTGGCAGGAAAAAGCCTTTGACTGCGTGGATGTGTTTTGTGAAAACGTCGGTTTTTCCGCCGCGCAAACCGAGCGGCTGTTTCAGGCAGCCCAAGCTTTAGGCGTGCCGGTAAAAGGGCATACCGAACAATTGAGCCTGCAAGGCGGCAGCGCACTGGTGGCACAATACGGCGGCTGGTCGGCCGATCACATCGAATATCTGGACGAAGCCGGTGTGGCCGCAATGGCCGAAGCGGGTACGGTGGCGGTGTTGCTGCCCGGCGCTTATTATTTCCTGCGCGAAAGCCAAAAGCCGCCGGTCGGGCTATTGCGCCGCTACGGCGTGCCGATGGCGGTGGCCACCGATTTCAACCCCGGCACCAGCCCCTTTGCCTCGTTGCGCATGAGCATGAACATGGCCTGCGTACAATTCGGCCTTACTCCTCTGGAAGCTTGGCAGGGCGTGACCGTGCACGCCGCCCGCGCGCTGCGGCGAGAGCACGAATTCGGCTGCCTGAAAGCCGGCATGCCCGCCCATTTTAATGTGTGGAATGCCGAAAGCCCGGTCGATATGATTTACGAACCTTTCCGCCCCTTGCTGCAACAGCGGGTGTTGCACGGCGATATTCAAGGATAAATACCATGTGGCAAGCCACCGATTCCAATGTTTGGCAGGGGCGCGACGACAGCCGCGAAAGCCCCGAAGCCTTGCGCGTTTTCCAAACCGTCCGCCAACATGAAAGCTGGCCGCCGGCTTTGGGCAAAGACGACATCGCCTTAATCGGCTTCGCTTCCGATGCCGGCGTCGGGCGCAACCGGGGGCGCATCGGCGCGGCGGAAGCACCGCCCGTGTTGCGCCGTGCACTGGCCAATCTGGCGCATCATCCGGCCGCATTTGTTTTGCACGATGCGGGCGATTTTTCTTATGCCGACCAACAGTTGGAAAGCGGCCAGCAGGAATTGGCGGCGGCGGTGAAACGGTTGCAAGAGGCCGGGGCGCGCACGCTGGTGTTGGGCGGCGGCCACGAAACGGCGTTTGCCCACGGCAAAGGCTTGTTCGACGCCCATCCCGGCCGCCACATCGCCATCATCAATTTTGATCCGCATCTGGATTTGCGCCGCGCTCCGCACGCCACTTCGGGCACGCCGTTTGCCCAGCTGGCGGCCTTGGCGGCGGAGCAGGGGCGGAAATTCGATTACACCTGCATCGGCGCCTCACGCGCCGCCAATACCGCCGCTTTGCTCCAAGATGCGGCGGCGTTGGATGTGGACATCGTATGGGATACCGATGTGCATTGGTTGCATGCGGCGGAGGTGGCGGAAAAATTGCGGCAAAAATGTGCGCAGGCCGATGCGGTGTACCTCACCATTGATCTGGACGTATTGAGCGCCGCGCAGATGCCCGCCGTTTCCGCGCCCGCTGCGCTCGGCATTCCGCTGGATTTGCTGTTGTATCTTATCCGGCCGGTGTTGGCCAGCGGCAAAACCATCGCCGCCGATGCGGTGGAATACAGCCCGCCTTATGAGCGCGACAATACGGGCGCCCGCAGCGCCGCGCGTTTGCTGTGGCAGATTTGTCAGGATTGGCGTTAGGCGGCTGATGCCTGTCTGAAAACGGAATAAAGAAAAGGCGGCTTGCAGATTCAAGCCGCCTTGGTGTTTTTCTGTTAAAGCGTAGTCGTGGT
>JBHAET010000187.1:0-5001 GCA_041855705.1 Neisseriaceae bacterium | reverse complement strand
GGGCAAAGAAGCCCCCGGCATGAAATTCCCGCCCTTGCCCAACGAATTGGGCAAGCGCATTTACGAACAGGTGTCCCAAGAAGCCTGGGACGGCTGGCTGCGCTACCAGACCATGCTGATCAACGAAAACCGCCTCAGCCTGGCCGATGCCCGTGCCCGCCAGTACATTGCCCAGCAGATGGAAAACTATTTCTTTGGCGATGGCGCCGACCAGATTGGCGGCTACACCCCGCCGCAAAGCTGATTCCCGACACGGCGGGTGTCATCAAACCGTCATCCGTCCGTGCCAAACTGCACGGCTGACCGCCGGACTCGTCGCAGCGCCGCTTGGCGCCCCTGCATCCGGTTTTCAGGCAGCGTCGTGTGATGAGGCTGCCTGAAAACAACACAAGCTGCCGGTCACGCAATACTGTTCCGCCGTTCCTGTAAGGTGTCGTATGTCCGAATCCCAACCCGCCCTGCTGTGCCGCGAACTGAGCCTCTTGGCATTCAACCGCCGTGTGCTGGCACAGGCCCAAGACGAAAGCGTGCCCCTGCTTGAGCGGCTGCGCTTTTTGTGTATTGTGTCGTCCAATCTGGATGAATTTTTCGAAGTGCGCATGGCCTGGTTGCGGCGCACCCATCAGTTGCAGCCGCACACCATACTGGCCAACGGCCAGTCACCGGCCACGGTCATGACCCACGTCACCGCCGCCGCCCGCGACATCATTCAGGAACAATACCGTCTGTTCAATCAGGAGCTGATTCCGGCGCTGCATCAGGAAGGCATCGATTTTTACCCGCGCCGGACCTGGACCGAGGCCCAGCAGCAATGGGTGGCCGATTATTTCAGCCGCGAACTGCTGCCGATTCTCACCCCGATTGGCCTGGACCCGTCCCACCCCTTTCCGCGCCTGCTCAACAAATCGCTCAATTTTGCCGTTGAAGTCGAGGGCAAGGACGCCTTCGGCCGCACCGGCGGCATGGCCATCGTGCAGGCACCGCGCATTTTGCCGCGCATCCTGAAACTGCCGCCGGAATTGTGCCACGGCCGCGACGGCTTTGTGTTTTTGTCTTCCATCCTGCATGCCCACGTACACACCCTGTTTACCGGCATGACGGTCAAAGGCTGCTACCAATTCCGCCTCACCCGCGACAGCGACCTGAGCGTGGACGAAGAAGATGTCAAAAACCTGCGCACCGCGATTGTCGGCGAATTGCGCGACCGGCAGTATGGCCGCGGCGTGCGGCTGGAGGTGGCCCACAACTGCCCGGAACATGTATACGACTTTCTGCTCGGCCAGTTCCAGCTTACCCGCCAGGAGCTGTACCGGGTGGACGGGCCGGTGAATCTGGTGCGGTTAATGGCGGTACCGGACATGCTGGAACGGCCGGAACTGAAATTCGTGCCACATGTGCCCAGCACGCCGCAGATCCTGCGCAAAAACCGCCGGCTGCTGGACGTGGTACGCCAGCAGGACGTTTTGCTGCACCATCCCTACCAGTCGTTCGAGCCCACCGTGCGCCTGATCCAGCAGGCGGCGCACGACCCGGATGTGGTGGCCATCAAAATGACCATTTACCGCACCGGCAGCAATTCCGATCTGGTGGCCGCACTCCTGGCCGCCGCCCAGGCCGGCAAGCAGGTCACGGTGGTGGTGGAACTGATGGCACGGTTTGACGAAGAAAACAATGTGCAGTGGGCGAACAAACTGGAAGCGGCCGGCGCCCACGTGGTGTACGGGGTGTTCGGTTACAAAATCCACGCCAAAATGGTGCTCATCGTGCGGCGCGAAGATGGCCAGCTCAAACGTTATGCCCATTTGGGCACCGGCAATTACCACCAGGGCACTTCACGCATTTACACCGACTTCGGCCTGATGACCGCCGACGAGGGCATCACCGCCGATGTCAACACCGTGTTCATGGAAATCACCGGTCTGGGCCAGCCCAACCGCTTGCACAAAATCGCCCAAAGCCCGTTTACCCTGCACAAAATGCTGCTGGAAAGCATTCGTCAGGAAACCGAAGCGGCACAGGCCGGCAAACCGGCACGCATCATGGCGAAAATGAATTCGCTGGTGGAACCGAGCATGGTGCATGCCCTGTATGCCGCCAGCCAGGCCGGAGTGGAAATCGATCTGGTAGTGCGCGGCATCTGTGTTTTGCGCCCCGGCGTGCCCGGCCTGTCGGACAACATCCGCGTGCGCTCGATCATTGGCCGGCTGCTGGAGCACGCCCGGGTATTCTATTTCGAGCATCAGGGCCAGAGCCGGGTATGGATTTCCAGCGCCGACTGGATGGGCCGAAACCTGTTCCGCCGCGTCGAAACCTGCGTGCCGATTGAGCACCCGTCACTCAAGGCCCGTGTCATCCGCGAAGCCTTTACCTTGGCACTGGCCGACAACCAGCGTGCCTGGCTGATGCAGCCGGACGGCAGCTATGTCCGCGTACCGGTGGCCGGCAATGCCGCCAAAATCAACATGCAGGAAACCCTGTTGCACGAATACGGACAAGTTTGAAACCGTTTTGCAACCGTCCCGCATCAACAGCAACAATGTTTTCAGGCAGCCTTTAAGGCTGCCTGAAAACATTGTTGCTGAGCCGATACCGGACCGGCCATGCCCGGCCGACATGTTTCACACCCGCGACACAGACACCGGACAGCTGCCAAAATTCGGCACCACCGCTATGGCACAAATGCCACAATTTGAGCACAATCTATAAACGACATCGCATTAAGCGCAATCTTTACACTATAATACAGTGTTTTTAACCGATTTTATGCCCGAATTTTCTCACCACAGTGATGCGCTTCGGGCAATATGCGCCATGTCCCAACGTCCCCATGCCACCGTGCTGATTGTCGATGCCCAAAGCACCCGCAGCCTGCGCATCCGTCCCGGCCTGATTGCCGCCATCAAACCCGCACTGTGGGCCTTGAGCCTGAGTACCGCATTTCTGGCCGCCGCACTGGCCTATCTGGCCTGGCAACACGCCCAAACCCGACAACAGGCTGCCAGCCTGGCCGAGGAAGTGAAACAACTGCAACAACTGACTTCAGCCGAAATCGAAGCCAAGCTACAGGGCCTGAGCCAGTCTGAACGTTCGGTCCTGCAATTGCAGCAATACCTCAAGGCCCGCGGCGTGGATGTCCAGCCGCCCAGCAGCGAACCGCCAGCCGGCACCCCCAACCCGGCCGCCGGCGGTCCGGAAATCAAGCTGAGCGCACCGCAGCCCTATATGCAGCATTACCGCACCCAAACCGACAACCTGCTGGAAGCGGCTCGCAAAGTGCCGCTTGGCCTGCCCCACCGCGGCGCCCTGTCTTCCGGTTTCGGTCCGCGCGCCAACCCGTTCAGCGGCCAAGGCGCGGAAATGCACAATGGCCTGGATTTCCGCGGCAATATTGGCGAGCCGGTGTATGCCACTGCCGATGGCACCGTGGTGCTGGCCACCAGCCAAAACGGTTACGGCCAAGTGGTCAAAATCCGCCACGGTTACGGTTACCAGACGGTATACGCCCATTTGTCGGCCATTGAAGTGCGCAACGGTCAGGCCGTGCGTGCCGGCGACATCATCGGCAAACTGGGCAACAGCGGCCGCTCCACCGGCCCGCATCTGCATTACGAAGTGCGGCGTGACGAGCAGTTTTTGGACCCGGTCCACTTTCTCAGCCTCCACAGCCAACCCTAACCCAACACGGGATGCGTCATGTTCAACCAGAAAAAAAGCCACGGCAGCCACAATCTGCACATTGACACCCTGATCGGCGAGCAATGCACCCTGCAAGGAGACATGAGCAGTCAGCATTCGATCAAAATCGACGGCGGCATCATCGGCCATGTCATGAGCGAAGGCATGATTATTGTCGGTGAGAAAGGCTGGATCAAAGGCAATGCCCAAGCCAAAGAACTGGTGGTGTTTGGCCGCATTGAGGGGGACATCACGGCCCAGAGCCTGGATTTGAAAGCCAGCGCCCAGATCAGCGGCAACATCGACACCCATACCCTGCAAGTGGATTCCGGCGCCGTGTACCAAGGCAGCGTGCGCATGCACAGCCAAAACAGCAATGCCCTGCCCGAACAGCTGACGGCAACACCCAGCAAGGCGCTGCCGGTTGCAGAATAAGATCAATTAACGCAACGGATTTATACCAGCAACAGCACTTGGCTCACGCCTGCCGCCCTTGACGTGCCAGTTCAGCCCGGCGACGGGCACAAGGTGTGTCGCAATCGCACACTTTTTCCATGCCCAAGGCGGCGATGCCGCCGCAGCTGCCCTTGATGGTGCGCCGTTTGAACACATAGCCCACCGCCATCGCTGCGATCGCCAGCAAAAACAGCACAAAGGTCATCACAAAAATTTTCATGCTTCATTCCTCATCGTGAAACATGATTATAACAAACCCACGGACCAAGACCTGCGTCCAATACCCATTGATGCTCCGGCAGCCGGCAGGGTGTGCCGCATCCATTCATTGGCGATGACCGGCACTGCAAAACTGTCCATGATTGTCCGGCCGCATTCAATGAGACCTTTGCCCCCCCAGATGTGGATGCAGTTCAAGGCGTAGCAGCACAGCGAGGCAGACATAACATAAAGTTAGGCAAACGAGCGAGCAGCGCACAACGCTTCAAATGCGCCGCAGATGGGGGTTTTGCAAAAGTCTCTCAATGTGCTGCTTGGGACTCCGCCAGCAAACGCCTAAAGGCACTGGACATTTCACTACGGAAACCATCGCCGGTGTGGATGATTAAAAACACCGCCAAATCCTGCTCTTCGGCCACCGCCAAAGCCTCCTGTTCACCGAGCACAAACAGGCCGGTGGCCAGCCCGTCGGCACGCATGGTGCTGTCGGCCACCACACTGACCGAGGCGAGCTGGTGGGTAATCGGTGCCATGGTTTGCGGATGGATGATGTGTGACAAGCGCCGGCCTTGGGCATCAGTGTGAAAGTTGCGGTAATCGCCGGAAGTGGCCAACGCACGGTTGTCCAGCGGCAGCACCACCTGCGCCGCC
>JBHAET010000186.1:0-10624 GCA_041855705.1 Neisseriaceae bacterium | reverse complement strand
GTGCCGCTTGTTGTGCGCCCCAGTCCTGTACCGAAACCACACCGTCGGCAAAACCGGGCAAGGCCTGCACCGGAACCGGCTGGTGCAGTCGCACGGCGTGGCTGCCGAGTATGCTGGCCTGCATGCCGGCATCGGCCAATGTTTGGCAATAGGCATGGGCATCGCTGTGGCGGCAATTGATGCGCAACGTCATCGGCGGATGTTGCTGGTAGGCCTCGGCAATGTGCTGCCAGTGTTGCGGGTAATGGTGACGCAGGTAGCCCAGCCACCACTGAGGCAGGTTGTAGCGGGCCTCTTCATGATGCGAGGCTGCCTGAAGCAAAGTGTGGTGTTCGCGCAAAAAGCGGCGCAGTACGGCATTGACCAGATTTTTATAACGCCCGCGGGTGATGCGGCCGGCATGCGTCACGGCCTCGTTGACCACGGCGTGTGGCGCATTGCGTGTAGCGTGCAGCTGGTAGAGCGCCACCAGCAGCAGGCTGTGAATGGCGGCATCTGGCAAAGTGCGCAGCATTTGGCGCAGCAGTTGTTGCAGCAGGCCGCGTTGGCGCAGGCAGCCGTAGGCCATGTCCTGCAGTGCCCCTTTTTCGGCAGCGGCCAATTGCGGGTGTTGTTGCCAGATTTCGGCCAGCACATCGTTCAGGTTGCGTCCGGCACCCACCGCAGCCACGGCCTGGGCAGCCAGCCCTTGTGCGCGCCCCATGCTCATGCGGGTGTTTCCGAGGTTTCCAGCAGATGGCCAACAGCAGGACGGTTGCCGGCCAAAAACGCTGCCACCGGCATGCTTTTGCTGCCGGAGGGTTGCAGTTGCAACAGGTCCAGCGCGCCCTCGCCGCAGGCAATCTGCAGGCGGTGTTTGTCGGCGTGCAGCACGGTGCCGGGGGTGCCGTTGCCACTGCTGGGGGACGCTTGCCAGATTTTCAGCACTTGGCCCTGATGGGTGGTCCAGGCACCGGGCACCGGGTTGAAGGCACGGATGCGCCGTTCCAGCACGCTGGCCGGTAAGGTCCAGTCAATTTTGGCATCGTTTTTGCTAAGTTTTTCGGCGTAGGTGACCCCTTGGATGGGTTGCGGTTGGGCCGTGAGGATGTGGAATTGTTGCAAATCTGCAACAATGGCTTTGGCGCCCAAACTGGCCAATCGGTCATGCAGGGTCTGCGCGGTGTCGGTGGCCAGAATCGGACACGGATGCCGGCTCAGTACCGCACCGGTATCCAGACCGACATCCATTTGCATGATGCTGATGCCGGTTTGGTTGTCGCCTTCGGCAATCGCCCGTTGGATGGGCGCCGCACCGCGCCAGCGGGGCAGCAATGAGGCATGGATGTTCAGACAGCCGTAACGGGGCAAAGCCAAAACGGCCGGCGGCAGAATCAGGCCGTAGGCGGCCACCACCATGACATCGGCGTCTTGGCCGGCAATCAGGGTTTGGCTGGCATCATCGCGCAAACTGCTTGGCTGGGCCAGCGGCAAACCGAGTGCCAATGCCGCCTCTTTGACCGGGCTGGCTTGCAGTTTCATGCCGCGTCCTTTGGGGCGATCCGGCTGGGTCAATACCAAGGAAATGTCGAAACCGGCAGCCGCCAAGGCGTGCAGTGCACTGGCGGCAAAATCCGGCGTTCCGGCAAAGATGATTTTTTTTATCATGATGTTATTGTGCATCAGAGTGTGCTGCGGGCACGTTTTTTGAGTTTGGTTTTGATCCGGTCCTGCTTGAGACGGGACAGGTATTCGACAAATACTTTGCCGTTTAAATGATCCAATTCGTGCTGGATGCAGATGGCCAACAGACCATCGGCATCCAGGCTGAATGACTGGCCGCTGGTGTCCAGCGCTTCCACGGTAATGGTTTCGGCCCGGGTTACGCTGTCGTAAATGCCGGGTACGCTCAGGCAGCCTTCTTCGTAGGTGGTTTCGCCATTCTTGCGTACAATGACCGGATTGATCAGCACCAGCAACTCGTTTTGTTGCTCGGACAAGTCCACCACCACTACCCGCTCATGCACATTGACCTGGGTGGCCGCCAAACCAATGCCGCGTGCGGCATACATGGTTTCGGCCATGTCGGCCACCAGGGTGCGGATGCGTTCGTCAACGGTGGCCACGGGTTTGGCGACGATGTGTAAACGATCGTCCGGATAATGTAAAATGTTCAACAATGCCATATTTGGTTAACCCCATAACGGATAAAGCGTGGCAGATAAATGACGCCGTGGGTGCAAAAGAAACATTATTTTGATATTTATCTGGCGCCAAGGGCCTAAAATGGCCTAATATTCGGCAGATTAAATAAAAATAAACGACTGCTTACAAACTTTAAGGGAAGATCCCATGCAAAAACGCATTATAACCTTGCTGTGTGCTGTTGGCTTGGCTTTGTCCGCACCTGTCATGGCACAACAAATGAAATTGCGCCCCGATGCGCCAACCCGCTATGTGGTGAAAAGCGGTGATACCTTGTGGGGCATCTCCGGCCGCTATCTTTACCAACCGTGGCATTGGCCGAAGCTGTGGGGTGCCAATCGTGCGGCAATTCGCAATCCGCACCTGATTTACCCGGGTCAGGTGTTGGTGCTGACTTATGTTAATGGCCAGCCACGCCTGAGCGTGGAAGGTGGCGGCAGCATACCCACCGTCAAGCTGACACCTAGGGTGCGGGAGTTGTCCAGTGGTTACGGCATTTCCACGGTCAACGTGAATTTCTACCACATGTTCATGCAGCACCCTCAGGTGATTGACCAGATGAAGACCAAGGATGCGCCACATTTGGTGGCCGGGCCGGATAACCGTCTGCTCTACACCCGTGGCGATCGGGTGTATGCCTACGGTTTGACCGAACCGGGCCGCTATTTGGCTTACCGTGCCGTGAAGGATGTGCGGGATCCGGATACCGGCAAATATCTGGGGCAGGAAGTGGTGTTCAGCGGCGAGCTGGTGACATTGCCGGTACGCAGTTCGGCACTCGAAGAGCGCAGTGCAACGGATGCGCAAGAGTTGCCGCAGGATGAATACTATACCCGCCGTCATCCCTTGCTGAAGGTGCCGACGGAGACTGCCCAGCCGATGCTGGTGACCGAGGCGGTTTCGGAAATCCGCAAAGGTGATTATTTGTTCAAAGTGACCGATGAGAGCGATGCCTTCAACATGATGCCGCACGCGCCGGATGTGAAGGTGGAGGCGAAGATCGTGTCGGTGATGGACGGTATTATGGAAGCCGGTCCGTTCCAAACCATTACCCTCAACCGGGGCACCGCCGAAGGTGTTGACAAGGGTACGGTGCTGAGTTTGTACAAGCGCAGCCGCCAGGTTCAGACCCGCCTGGAGAACAGAGGCGGTGACAGCCGCTCGGTGGTCAAATACCTGAGCATTCCAGCCGAAGAGGTGGGGATGGCCATGGTGTACCGTGCGGGTGAGCACTTGTCTTCGGCGATTATTCTGGATGCCAAAACCCATCTCAGCGTGGGTGATTTGGTGGCCAATCCGGGCCATGATCTGGATGATATGCCGTATCGATACGAGCATGTGCCCAATACGCCGCAGGATCCGCACAATTATCAATATGAGCAATACGATTTCCGCAGCAACATCCGCAATCCGTAAGGCTGCCTGAAAACCCAAAGCACACGCTGATGCGTGTGCTTTTTTGTTGGGTGTCAATTTTTGACGCGGCGCGATGTTTAAATCCGCTGGTCCATTTCCACTGCCGGCATTTGGCTGTCGGACTGGGCGACCACCTTGGCCGGCACTCCGACCACGGTGGAGCAGGGAGGCACGTCGCTGACCACCACGCTGCCGGCGCCGACCTTGGCATTGGTGCCAATGCGGATGTTGCCCAGAATGGAGGCGTTGGCGCCAATCATGACCCCGTCGCCGATTTTCGGATGACGGTCGCCGCTTTGTTTGCCGGAGCCGCCCAGGGTCACGCCATGCAAAATCGAAATGTCGTCACCGAGCACCGCGGTTTCACCCACCACAAAACCGGTGGCATGATCCAGCATCAGGCCATGGCCGAAGCGGGCAGCCGGATGGATGTCGACCCCAAACACTTCGGAGGCACGGTTTTGCAGGAAATAGGCCAGGGTTTTGCGGCCGTGCTGCCACAGCCAGTGGTTGATGCGGTGGGCCTGAATGGCATGGAAACCCTTGTAGTAAAGCAGGGGCAGGCAATACTGGTCGCAGGCCGGATCGCGTTCGTAGCAGGCGATGATGTCGGCCTGCATGGCTTTGGAAATGCGGGTATCGCTGTCGAGCGCCTGAAAAATGATTTCGTTCAGTGCCCGGGCATCCATCACCGGGCTGGCCAGTTTGCTGGACAGATGAAAGGCCAGCACCCGGTCAATGCTTGGATGGCGCAGTACGGTCTGATGCAGGAAGCTGGCCAGCATCGGTTCGTTGCGTGCCGCTTCTTCGGTTTCGGTCAGAATGGTTTGCCACAGGTTGCGGCTGGCTTCGTAGTCCAAATAAGTCATGATGTTTGGTCAAATTGGTGTTGTTTCGGTTTCAGGCAGCCTGGGCTTGCTTTGGCTGCCTTCGCGCTGCTGTGCGGTGAACCGGGCCCGGCATCAGGGTGAAGCGTCATCACGCGAACGGGCCCTGTCTGGGCGGCAGTCGGTTACAGCAGCACCACATCAAATTGTTCCTGGTTGTAACTGCTTTCCACGGCCAGCGAAACCGGCTTGCCGATGAAGTCCACCAATAAGGCCAGCGACTGGGATTCTTCATCCAGAAACAGGTCAATGACCGAGGGTGCGGCCAGAATGCGGAAGCTCTGTGCATCGTAACGGCGTGCCTCGCGCACGATTTCGCGCTGGATTTCGTAACACACGGTTTGGGCGGTTTTCAGGCGGCCGCGGCCGTTGCAGGTGGGACAGCGTTCGCTCAGAATATGGCTGAGGCTCTCGCGGGTGCGTTTGCGGGTCAGCTCGACCAGTCCCAAACTGGTGAAGCCATTGAGGGTAACGCGGGTGCGGTCGTAACTGAGGGCTTTGGCCAACTCCTGCAACACTGCCTGGCGGTGCTCCTCGTTGAGCATGTCGATGAAGTCGATGATAATGATGCCGCCCAGATTGCGCAGCCGCAGTTCGCGGGCAATGGCATGGCAGGCTTCCAGATTGGTTTTGAAAATGGTTTCATCAAAATTGCGGGCACCGACAAAACCACCGGTATTGACATCAATGGTGGTCATCGCTTCCGTGGCCTCGATGATCAGGTAGCCGCCAAAATTCAGGTTGACCCGCGGTTGCAGTGCCTGATTGATCTCGGCTTCAATGTGGTAGGCCTCAAACAGCGGCCGCTCGCCATCGAACAGCTCCAGTTTGTCCAAGGCCCCTTGGGCATATTGGCGGGCAAATGTGGCCATGCGTTCGTGGTTTTCGGTGGAATCAACCAGAATGCGGCGGGTGTTGTCGCTGTACATGTCGCGCAACACCCGCAGGCTGAGGGGCAGGTCCTGGTACAGCAGGCTTTCCGGTTTGCTGGTGTTGGCCAGTGTTTGGATATTGCGCCACAGCTTGGTCAGGTAGTCGATGTCGGCCTGCAACTCTTCATCACTGGCGGTTTCGGCACTGGTGCGGATGATGTAGCCGCGACCGCCGTCGGCCGGTAACAATTGTTCCAAGCGGGCCCGTAAGTGGGCCCGGTCTTCTTCGTCTTCAATGCGCTGTGAAATGCCGATGTGTTCATCCTGCGGCAGGTGCACCAGAAAGCGGCCGGCCAGTGAAATCTGGGTTGACAGGCGGGCCCCCTTGCTGTTGATCGGATCCTTGATGACCTGTACCAGGATGCTTTGGCCTTCAAACAGCATGTGTTCGATGCGCTGTGCCTGTTCCGGTTTTTGCCGTTGTTCCAGTACGTCGACAATGTGCAAAAAGGCAGCCCGCTCCAGGCCAATGTCGATAAAGGCGCTTTGCATGCCGGGCAACACCCGGCGCACCACGCCCAGATAGATGTTGCCGACCAGACCGTGGCCACTGTTGCGTTCGATGTGGATTTCACACACCTTGTTGTCTTCCAGGACCGCCACCCGGGTTTCCTGAGGGGTGATGTTGACCAAAACCGTTTCCGGTGGACGCAATACGTCCTTGGGCAGCGTCATGCTGGTATGAAACATGGGACAGAACTTTCAAATAAGTGGAATTCCCAATGCGCAGCCGTTGGTCAGCTGTGCGCAAGCAGCGCATTGGGAATTGCACTGTGGCCGGTGCGGTGCCGGAAAATCGGCAAAACGGGAGATGGGCGCGCCCAAGCCGGCATGGTTTGAACCAAGGGCTGAGTATATTGGCCTGATTCGGTCGGTGCAGACAAGCTTGCTATCATAGCCCAAGAGTGGTGTGGCTGCCAATGACGGCCTGTGACCTTGGCGTCAGATGCGTGCGCTCGCTTGGCCGGGTATGGGATCTGGCGGAGACCTTGGCAAAACCCTCATTACGGCACATTTTTGCTGAGTGGCGTGCACCATAAAATACCCCCGCCGACAGTTGGTGGCGGGGGTGTGGTGATGCGGAAAAACTTATTGTTTGACTTCTTGTTTGACTTCTTCCACGGCCTGTTTGGCCTTGTCGGCCACTTCGGCTGCACCGTCCTTGGCGGCGGCGGTTGCATCCTGGACAGCTGTTTTGGCCTGATCGGCAGCTTGTTCCGTTGCCTGTTTCACCTCATTACCGGTTTGCTTGGCCTGATCAACGGCATCCTGAGCGGTGGCTTTGGCATCGGATACGGCAGCCGCCACATCCTGACGGGTTTGTTCGGTGGTTGCTTTCACGGCAGAGGCGGCTTCGGCTTTGGCGGCCGACACATCGGATGCGGCACTGTTGAGGGCGGCATCCGATTTTTGTTCGGTTTGCGGTGAGCAGGCAGCCAAGGCCAGCAGCATCAGGGCAGGCAGCAGAATTCGGGTTTGTTTCATCGGTTTCCTTTGGTGGTTGAACACAAACACACCCAACGGGTGCTATGTTGGGTCCGACCATGGCCGAGTGCTTTTGGTTCCCCCGAAGTCGGTTGCAAAGGTTTCAAAATGCCGGGGTGCTGCCTGAAACCCTGGTGCACTGAATTGCAGGCAGCTGGAGACCTTGGCCGTCAATCGGCGGACAAACGCATTTCGGCGGCCCGTGCGTGGGCGGTCAAGCCTTCGCCGTGTGCCAGAATGCGGGCGGTGTGACCCAGTTTTTGTGCGCCGGCGGCAGAAACCTGGATCAGGCTGCTGCGTTTCTGGAAATCATAGGTACCCAGCGGTGACGAGAAGCGGGCACTGCGGCTGGTGGGCAAAACATGGTTGGGACCGGCACAATAGTCGCCCAGGCTTTCACTGGTGTATTTGCCCATGAAGATGGCGCCGGCATGGCGGATTTTGCCAACCCATTGTTCTGGCTGTGCCACCGACAACTCCAAATGTTCGGGGGCAATCTGGTTGGCCAAGGCACAGGCTTCTTCCAGGTCTTGGGCCAAAATCAGGGCGCCCCGGTTGGTCAGTGAGGCTTCAATAATGGCACGGCGCGGCATGTCGGCCAGTAAGCGTGCCATGGCCGCGGCAATCTCGTTCAGGTAGCCTGCATCGGTGGCAATGACAATGGCTTGGGCGATTTCATCATGCTCGGCCTGGCTGAACAAATCCATTGCCACCCATTCCGGCGGGGTGCTGCCATCGGCAATCACCAGAATTTCCGAGGGGCCGGCGACCATGTCGATGCCGACCACGCCAAAGACACGCCGTTTGGCGGCGGCAACAAAGGCGTTGCCGGGGCCGGTGATTTTGTCGACCTGCGGCACGCTTTCGGTGCCGTATGCCAATGCCGCCACTGCCTGGGCCCCACCGATGGTGAACACACGGGTGACTCCGGCCACATGGGCGGCGGCCAGCACAATATCGTTGCGCTCGCCGTGCGGGGTGGGCACCACCATGATGATTTCCGGCACCCCGGCCACATGTGCCGGCATGGCATTCATGATCACCGAGCTGGGGTAGGCCGCTTTGCCGCCGGGCACATAAATGCCCACCCGATCCAGTGGCGTGATTTGTTGGCCGAGCAGGGTGCCGTCTTCGTCGGTGTAGGACCAGGACGTCATTTTCTGGTGCTGGTGGTAGCTGGCAACCCGACGGGCGGCAGTGTGCAAGGCTGCCTGAACGTCTGCCGGAATACGGTCGAAGGCGGCGGCCAGATCGGTTTGGTCGAGGGTGAGATCGGCCATGCTCTGGGCGTGGACATGGTCGAAGCGCCGGCTGTATTCCAGCAAGGCTGCATCGCCGCGCTGCTGCACATCGGCACAAATGTCGGCGACAATCCGGTCGATTTGCGGGTCTTGAGCGGTTTCAAACGCCAGCAAGGCCTGGAGTTGGGTGGCGAAGTCGGCAGAACGGGTATCAAGTTGTTTCATGATGTCAGTCGGTTGTTCAGGAAGATGATGGCCGTTGCCAACAGACCCTGTCGGTACGGTTTGTGGTTGATTTTATGTGGTGATACTGGCCAACAGCAGCAGGCTGCCTGAAACCGGCACACCACCGTCATTGCACGGTCTGGTTACCGCTGATGCGGTTGTCGCGACCGTGGTCGCGCAACATTTTCTGCGGCGACAGCCGGTGAATGCGATTGTCGGTAATTGTGTTGCGGTCGGCAAAGTCGGCATTATCACTGCTGCTGCCAAAACCGTAACCGGCATCGGCCTGGCAATAGCTGCGGTTGCCATTGCGTGCCCCCAACCACACCGCCGGCAACGGGCCCCGGTATTTGCGGTAGAAAAAGGTGTTGTCGCTGACGGTATTGCCGGTAGGCGCCTGGTGGCGCACGGTGCCGCCTTCGCCGCAATTGCGGTAAAAATAAAGACCGCCCTTGTTGAGGGAGGAGAAACGGTTGCGGCGGAAGGTGTTGTCGGCAGAGCCGTCAATCGCAATCAACTCACGGCCGGTGGCGCTGTCGATGGTGTTGCCCTCGAAGTGGTTGCGCGCACTCTCGGCATCCAGATACAGCGCCACACTGCGGCTGTACCCGCCGACATGGCTGCCTGAAAGAGTCACCTGGGTGACGCCGGGTGCCAGATACAGCGGTACCCGGCCTTGGCCGATAATGGTGAGTCGGTTCAGTTTGATGTCGGTGGGGGCGGCGGCCTGGGCGCGCTCGGTGTGGCCGGGTTGTTGGGATGAAGCCCGCAAAGCCGCCCCCTCCCCGTTGGCAGCCATGCCCTGGATGCGCAGCGAACCTTCAATCCGGCAATGGTTCAGACTGATGTGCTGTGGTCGTTGCCATTGTCCCTGCTGCTGTTGCGAGCGGATCAGCACCGCATCCACAGTGCCGGCATTGGCCGGGGCGATGGTGCTGCCATTGCAGTTGAGGGTGAGGTGTGAGGCAGCCGCACCGCTGAACAGCAGGCGTTTGCTGA
This sequence comes from Neisseriaceae bacterium, assembly GCA_041855705.1. Lineage (GTDB taxonomy): Bacteria > Pseudomonadota > Gammaproteobacteria > Burkholderiales > Neisseriaceae > JALJZY01. The sequence goes on along the minus strand of JBHAET010000186.1, from coordinate 1,255 downwards.
TGCGGCTGCCCGCCGGCAGTGTGGCCGAACAGCGTATCTCCACCGCCGGTGCCGCTGTGGTGGCCGGTGCCAGAATTTCGGCCAGTTGCTCCGCAGTGCAGTTGGCGGCATATACCGGCTGGCTGGCCGCTGCGCACAGCGCACCCAACAAGCAGATGTGGCGGCGCATCATTCGGTACCCGGGGCAGGTTGGCCGGCATCATCGGATGCAGCTTCCGGCGCGGCATCGGGCGCCGGTGCAATGGTTTCCGCTGCAGGCATTGCTGTTTCGTCCGCCGTTACCGTTGCCGCAGATTCGCCGGCAGCAGCACTTTCCTCGCGTGCCTCGTGGCGCACTTCAAAACGTTTGTTGATGCGCACCCGCTCGCCACGGCCAATTTTCTGGATTTCCAGCCAGTCGCTGTAGATGGCGTGAATGGCTTCACGCTCATCGCTCAGGCCGTATTGTTCGGCGCTAAAGCCGGCATCCACCAGCGGCAGTTGCTTGACCACATCGCCCAGGCGTGCCCAGCCTTCCGGGTGGTCTCCGGCCGCAGCGCTCACCGCCTGTTGCACCAACGGAATCAGACGGCTGAAGCTGTGGCCTTTGTTGGCATTCTTGGCCGGTCGGCCACGTTTGCTGGCGGGCTGTTTGCCGGCTTTGGCGGTGGTTTTGGCCTTGCCCGCTTTTTTGGCCGGTTGGGGGGCTGCGGGGGTGGCCGCTGTGGTGGTTTGGCTGTCTGCTGCCTGTTTGGGCGGCCGACCGCGCCGGCGCGGGGTCTGCTCGGCGGCATCGTCAGCATTCACCGCGCTGGCCGGTGCGGTGGCGGCTTTTTTCGCTGCTTCGGCTTTTTTGCGCCGGATTTTGAGCTGATTGTTGTCAACCTGGGTTTCAAACTGTTCCAGTGATTTGATCAGGCCGGAGAGCTTGGTAAAGCCGTAGTTGCGGGCATCGAAATCGGGGGTTACTTTGTTGACATAGCTGCCCACTGCGCCCAGCCCGGCCCAACCCAAATCGTCGGCGCTCTCCTTGACTGCTTTGTACAGCAGATTGATCAAGGCGGCATCAATGCTGCCCACGGCATTGTCGGCCGGGGTGTCGGCGGTTTTGGCATCTGCGCGCCGGCCGCGGGCCGGTACGGCCTTGGCCTCGGGTTTGGCAGCCTGGAAGATTTCGGTGTAAATGAATTTGTCGCAGGCTTTACGGAAGGCTTCCGGGGTTTTCTTTTCGCCAAAACCGTATACCGTGAGGCCGTTTTCGCGCAGGCGGCTGGCC
>JBHAET010000185.1:0-3386 GCA_041855705.1 Neisseriaceae bacterium | reverse complement strand
TACAAATCGTCGCGGCACAAATCGCGCGAAACCAGCACATGCCCGCCTTCGGCCGCCGCCCGGCACAAATAATCGCCGCTGCCGTCTTCTTTGAAGCTGCGGGTGTCGGTAACGGTGAGCACATGGATGTTCAAAGGCCGGAAAGCCGGGGCGGGTTTGGACATGTTTAACCTCCGATCATGGACAAGTCGCGGATCAGGCCGACTTTTTTATCGTGCAAAAAGTGATGCTCCGGCTTTTCCGCCACCAAGCGGTGCAGCTGCTGCGCCAGGCCCGTGCCGTCGCCTTGGCGCAGCCAGGGCCGCAAATCATAGGCAATGCCGCCGAACAGGCACAAATGCATCTTGCCCTGGGCGCTGACGCGCAGGCGGTTGCAGCTTTGGCAGAAGTCTTTGCTGTAGGGGGCGATAAAGCCGATGCCGCCGGCGAAATCGCGGTGGCGGTATTCGCGTGCCGGGCCGGCGTGGGGATGTCTGGGCAGCAGCTGCCAGCCTTCGCGGATCAGGTTTTGCTCCAGGCTGGCGGCGGAAACATGCTGCTGTTTGAAAAAACCGAAATTGTCGCCGGTTTGCATCAGTTCGATAAAACGCAGCGTCACCGGGCGGCTGCGCACAAAGGCCAGGGCATCGGGCAGGGTGCGTTCGATGTAGCGGCGCAGCAGCAGGGTGTTGACTTTGATGTCGAAAAAGCCTTGTTCCAAAATGCCGTCCAGCGCCCGCACAATGCGCTGGCATTCGCGCTTGCCGGTGATTTGGTAAAACGTTTCCGGGTCGAAGCTGTCGATGCTGATGTTGAGTTTGTCGATGCCGGCGGCACGATAGGCGGGAAACAGCTGCGCCAGTTTGAAGGCGTTGGTGGTCAGCGCCACGCTCTCGATTTGCGGCTGGGCGCGGCAGAGGGCGATGATGTCGGCCAGATCGCGGCGCAGGGTGGGTTCGCCGCCGGTGAGACGGATTTTGCGGGTACCGCTGCGGGCAAAGGTTTGCACCAGGGTTTCGATTTCAGGCAGCGTCAGTTCATCCGGCTTGGCCTTGCCCTGATAGCCGTTGGGCAGGCAGTAGTTGCAGCGGTAGTTGCACAAGTCGGTCACCGACAGGCGCAAATAAGTGAGCCGCCGGTTGAAGGGATCGGTTAAGCCGCTCATAAGAAGGCCTCGCCAAACGGCTGCACCAGCACGCTGCTGCCGGCCGGCAGGTCGCCACAGTCGGCCGGCAGCAGCAGGTAGCCGTTGGCCCGGCTCACGCCCCATACCCGGTGCGAGTCTTGCGCGCCCGCCGGTTCGGCCAGCCAGCTGCCGTCGGCCTGTTGGCTGAGCAGGGCGCGCTGGATGTCGGTGCGGCCGGGCGATTTTTTCACCGCCTGCGACAGGGTGGCCGGGAAACTGAGGGGCAGGGGCGGTTGGTCGGCGCCGCACAATTGCCACAGCGGGGCTTTGAGAAACAGATCGAAACCGACAAAGCCGGAAACCGGGTTGCCCGGCAGGCCGAAATACCAGGTTTTCAGCATTTGGCCGAACACAAACGGTTTGCCCGGCTTGACCGCCACTTTGTAATGGTGGATGGCGCCCAGGCGCAGCACCGCTTCGCGCATGTAGTCGTAATCGCCCACCGACACCCCGCCGGAGGTAATCACCACATCGGCGCGGTTGGCGGCATCAGACAGGGTGCGCATCACGCCTTCCAAGTCGTCTTCGGCCCGCCCCAGATCCCATACCTCAACCGGCAGCGCGCGCAAACGCGCCATCAGGGTGTGGCGGTTGCTGTCGTAAATGCCGCCCGGGGTGCTGAGGGTAGAGCCCGGCTCGTGCAGCTCGTCGCCGGTGGAGAGCACCGCCACCTTGATTTTGCGGTACACCGGCACGCTGCCGACGCCCAGGGCGGCCAGCAGCATCACGTCGGCCGGGCGCAGTATGCGTCCGGCGGACAAAACGGTATCGCCCACGGCCACTTCCTCGCCGCAGTAGCGGATGTTTTGCCCGTGGCTCGCCGCCTGTTCCAGACAGATGCCGTCGTCTGTCAGGCGCACGTTTTCTTTCAGCACCACGGTTTGGCCGCCTGCCGGCACCAGGGCGCCGGTCATGATGCGGACGCAGCCCTGTTCGGGAACGGTGCCGGCAAACGGATGGCCGGCGGCCGATTCGCCGGCCAGCGGCCACACACTGCCCGCTTCGGCCGCCCGGGGCAGGGCGTAACCGTCCATGGCGGAGATGTCGGCACCGGGGATATTGAGCGTGGAGCGGATGTCCTCGGCCAGCACCCGGCCTGCGCACTCGGCCACAGCCACGGTTTCCGCGGCGGGCAGCACCCGGCTTTTCCGGATGTGGTCGCGAATCAGGGTTTGCAGTTCGGAAACGGAGGTCAGAGCCATGATCATCCTCAAACAGCCGGTGCGGGTGTTCCGGCGGGAAACGGATGTCATCATAAAGAGAAAGCGGCAGCGGCCATATGCCCCTAAAGCATCGGCACTGCCCGCAAAGGCATAGCGCGGCTACTTCTTTCGGTATAGGAAAGGCTGTACTAAAGAACAGGCGGCCTGAAGCAAAGGCTACCTGAAGGTTTCAGGTAGCCTTTTGTCTGGCGGATGCCGGCCGCGGCCTTAAGCGATTTCATCAACATCAAAACGGCCGGGAAACGCCGCCATGTGTTTGTTCAGCATTTGGCTTCGGCGTTTTTGCGGGCGTAATACCACCAGTTGAGCAGGGCGCACAGCACGTAAAAGCCGATAAAGCCGATCAGGGCGGCGTTGACGCTGCCGGTCAGGTCAATGGACGTGCCGTAGCTTTTGGGAATGAAAAAGCCGCCGTAGGCCGCGAAGGCGGCGGTAAAGCCGATCACCGCCGCGCCTTCCTTGTTGGCATTCAGGCGCGCCTGTTCGGTGTCCACCAAACCTTGGTCGGCAAACTTCTGGTGCATATTGAGAAAAATCACCGGCACCTGCATGAAGGTGGAGCCGTTGCCGATGCCGGTGAGGGCAAACAGTGCCAGAAAGCAGGCGAAGAAGCCCCAGAAATTGCCGCTGCCGCCTTGGCCGGGCAGAAACGAAATCACGCCGGCCACGGCCACAATCATGCCGAAAAACACGATTTGGGTGACGATGGCGCCGCTTTTGATTTTGTCGGAAATCCAGCCGCCGAACGGCCGGGCCAGGGCGCCGACCAAGGGACCCAGAAAGGCGTATTTCACCGGGTCGATTTCCGGAAACTGGCTTTTGGTCAGCAGCGGAAAGCCGGCGGCAAAACCGATAAACGAGCCGAAGGTGCCCAGATAGAGTATGCACATGATCCAGTTGTGCTTGCGGCTGAAAATCACCGCTTGTTCTTTAAAACTGGCTTTGGCGCTGGCCAAGTCGTTCATGCCGAACCAGGCGGCAATGGTGGACAGGATAAT
>JBHAET010000184.1:0-2954 GCA_041855705.1 Neisseriaceae bacterium | reverse complement strand
TCCGCCATACCAACTGGAGACCGTGACCGAACAAGACTGGGTGGGGCTGACCCAGTCCCAGTTTGACCCGATCCAGATTTCACCGCGCCTGTGGATTACGCCCTCCTGGCATCCGCAACCCACCGAGGCCGGGGTGGTGAATTTGCAGCTTGACCCGGGTCTGGCATTCGGCACCGGCAGCCATCCGACCACCCATTTGTGCCTGGAGTGGCTGGACACCCAGCTGCAGGGCGGCGAGCAGGTGCTGGATTACGGTTGCGGCTCCGGCATTCTCACCATTGCCGCCCTCAAACTCGGTGCCGGCGATGCCTGTGGTGTCGACATCGATCCGCAGGCGCTGCGCGCCAGTGAAGACAATGCCCGCCAAAATCAGGTGGCAGCCCGCTTTTACCTGCCGGAAACCTTGCCGCCGGGCCAGTTCGACGTGGTGGTGGCCAATATCCTGGCCAATCCCCTGCGGGCTCTGGGCGATTTGCTGGCCGGCCGCACCCGGCCGGGCGGCCGCATTGTGCTGTCCGGCATTCTGGAGGAGCAGCAACAGGAATTGTGCGACCTCTACCGGCAATGGTTCAACATTGCCGAAGTTCGCCACAAAGAGGGGTGGATCTGCATCAGTGGCGTGCGTTTGCCATGACGCCGATTTGGCAGCCGCCATCGTGCATGATAAGCTTCCGTTTCCGTTTGAATGATGCCGATTGAATTTCGGGGTGCCGCATGAAACCCATCCACATCGCCTGCCCGCACTGCCGTGCCGACAACCGTTTTGACCCGTCCGCCCTGTCCGCCAGCGGCGGGCATGTGGTGTGCACCGGCTGCGGCCAAGCTTTCAAAGTCACGCCGCGCAAAAAAAGCAGTGCCGCACCGCCGGCGGCGGCTGATGCCCCGCCAACCGCCTCACGGGCACCGGCGGCCGACACCGCCCCGCCGGCACCGCAGCCGGTCGAGGAACGCCCTTCCGCGACGGCACCCCGCAAACCGGACACCCTGAAAATGGCGGCCGCCATTCACGCCATCCGCACCCAAATGCAAATGCAACAATTGCAGGCACAGGCCCAGCAACTGCCCAGCGCACCGCCGGAGAGCGGCAATAGCCACCGGCCGTTCACCATTCTGGAAGAAAAGGCCCCGCGCCAGCCAATGGCACGCATCGGGATGGACCCAACCGCCCAGGCCGTGCCCAGCATCAGCATCATGCTCAAGCCGGCGGCACCGGCGCTGCCGGCCATTCCGATCAGCAGCAGCCTGCCGTTTGACCTGATTGACCCGGAACCGGAACCCAAACCGGCCAGCACCCATGTCAACATCCAGGCCGGCAATCTGGTGTTCACCCTGTTGCCCACCCCCGGCGAAGGCGGCAGCCAGCCGCTGGTGATCAACGATGCGGCCACCCGCAGTGAAGAAATCACCCATGCACAGCTGGCACTGGCCAGCCAGCAGGAAAACCTGCACCGCCAGTTCAACTGGACGCTGGCCTCCCTGGTGGCCCTCACCGTACTGATCATCCAATTGTTTTATCTGATGTCGGTTGCATGAGCACGCCTGATTTTACCGATTTTGTGGCCCATTTCCGCCATGCCGCGCCCTACATCCAGTTTTTGCGCGGCAAAACCGTGGTGTTGGCCATCAGCAGCCGGGTCTTGCTGGCCGGCCGTCTGGACTCGCTGGCACAGGACATTCAACTGCTGGCCAGTCTGGGCGTGCGGCTGGTGCTGGTACACGGCACCCGCCACTACCTCAACCACATGATGCCGGCCGCCGAGGCACCGCGCTACCATCAGGGCTGGCGCATCACCGACGAGGCGGCCCTGCGCTCGGCCAAACAGGCCTGCGGCATGGTGCGCTTTGACATTGAGGCCGCATTGTCGGCCTCGCCGGCTCACAGTCTGGACCGCAGCAGCCCGCGCCTGAGGGTGGCCAGCGGCAATTTCCTGCTGGCCAAACCATTGGGCGTATTGGACGGGGTGGACATGGAATACACCGGCCGCGTACGCAAAGTGGACGCCGAGGCCATCCGCCAACGGCTGGACGAAGGCAGTCTGGTGCTGGTCAGCCCCTTGGGGCAATCCTTGAGCGGCAAAAGCTTCAATTTGGGACTGGACGATGTGGCCCAGTCGCTGGCGGTGGCCTTGCAGGCCGAAAAACTGGTGTTTCTGGGCACGGACAGTGCCCTTAACGATGAACGGGGTCAGCGCATCAGCCAGCTGACCGCCGCCAAAGCCCGCCCCCTGCTGGAAAGCGACAAACTGGGCAGCGACATGAAACGCATGCTGCAAGCGGCAATCTATGTACTGGAAAACGGCGTGCGCCGCGCCCAGATTCTGTCCGGCCTCACCGACGGTAGCCTGATTACCGAGCTGTTCACCCGCCAGGGCAGCGGCACTTCGCTGGCCCAATCGTCTTTCATGCGCATCCGGGCCGCCGACAACCGCGACATTGGCGACATCATCAGCCTGATCACCCCCCTGGAGGCGGCCGGAGTCCTGCTACCGCGCAGCCGCGAATATCTGGAAACCCACATCCGCGAATTCTGGGTGCTGGAGCACGACTGTCATGTTTACGGCTGTGTGGCGCTAAAAGTGTTTGCCGACGAGCGCGCCGGCGAGCTGGCCTGTCTGGTGGTGTCGCCCGACGCCCAGGACGGAGGGTACGGCGAATTATTACTGGATCATGTGCTGGCACAGGCGCGCCGCCAGGGCATCGATACCTTGTTTGCCCTCAGTACCCATACCGGCGCCTGGTTTGACGAACGCGGTTTTCAGGCAGCCTCGCTGGAAGAATTGCCGGCCGAACGCCAGGAACAGTATTTGCAAAACAAGCGCCGCTCCAAAATTTACCGCCGCCGCCTGAACGATGATGCGGCCGCCCACACCCCCCATTGATTTTCACCAAGGAACAACCATGACCCGTCTGGTTCACTGCATCAAACTGGGCAAAGAAGCCCCCGGCATGAAATT
>JBHAET010000183.1:0-2952 GCA_041855705.1 Neisseriaceae bacterium | reverse complement strand
CTTGCACGGTAACGTCCAGTGCGGTGGTCGGTTCGTCGGCAATCAGCAGTTTGGGTTCGCAGGCCAAGGCCATGGCGATCATGACGCGCTGGCTCATGCCGCCGGAGAGTTGGTGCGGATAGACATTGAGCCGGTTTTTGGCATCCGGGATTTCCACCAGCTCCAGCAGTTGCAGCACCCGCTGGCGCACGGCGGCACCGCGCAGGCCCAAATGGGCCTTGAGCACTTCGCCAATCTGCATTTCCACGGTAAAGCTGGGGTTCAGGCTGGTCATGGCATCCTGAAAAATCATCGAAATGTCTTTGCCGATGATTTTGCGTTTGGCCCGGCCGCTTAAGCGCTGCAAATCCTGGCCGTTAAATTGCAGCGCATCGGCGGTGATGGTGGCCGAATCGGGCAACAGGCCCATCAGCGCCATCATGGTCACCGATTTGCCGGAGCCGGATTCGCCCACCACCGCCAGCACTTCGCCGGCGGCAACCGACAGCGACACATTGTCCACCGCGCGAAACGCCCGCTCGCCCTTGCCGAAGGTGACGGCCAGATTGGTGATGTTCAATAAGGATTGTTTGCTCATCAGGACACCTGTTTCAATTTCGGGTCCAGCGCATCGCGCAGGCCGTCGCCGGTAAGGTTGATCGACAGGGCGGCCAGGAAAATGGCCAGTCCCGGCCAGATGGCCAGCCACACATTGCTCTGGATGTACTGGCGGGCCGTGCCGAGCATGGCGCCCCATTCGGCCCCCGGCGGCTGCACGCCGAAGCCGAGAAAGCCGATGGCGCCGGCTTCCAGAATGGCTGCCGAGAAAATCATGGTGGCCTGTACGATCAGCGGGGCCATGCAGTTGGGCAGGATGGTGACGAACAGCAGGCGCAGGGTGCCGGCGCCCATCACCCGGGAGGCGGTGAAGTAGTCGCGCTGCAATTCCACCATCGCGGTGGCGCGGGTGAGGCGGATGAAGGGCGGCATGCACACCAGGCCGATGGTGATGATGGTGTTGGTCATCGACGGGCCGAGAATGGCGGCAATGATGATGGCCAAGAGCAGGCTGGGATAGGACATCAGGATGTCGTTGACCAGCATCACCCCTTTGCCCCAGACCTTGGGCCAGAACGCGGCCGACAGGCCGAGGGTCACGCCGCAGACCATGGCCATGAAGGTGGCGCAAATGCCGATGAACAGCGAAAAGCGGGCGCCGTGGATCAGGCGGGACAGGGTGTCGCGGCCGGCATCGTCGGTGCCGAGGAAAAAGCCGGCTTCGCCACCGTCCATGAACGAGGGCGGCAGCTGTTCCTTGCCGGTAAACAGTTGCAGGGGGTCGTGCGGTGCCAGCCAGGGTGCCAGCAGCGCCACCACCGTCATGCTGGTCAGTACCAGCAGCCCCAGCAGGGCGCCTTTGTTGCGGCAGAAGGTGCCGACAAACAGCCGCCATTGCGACGGCGGTTGCGGCGCGGCGATGGCCGGAGAAGAAACCGGATTGCTCATGCGTGTGTTCCTGTGGTGTCAACCGGCTGCCGGCAGGGTTTCAGGCAGCCTCGGTATCGGTTTGCGGGGCGGATGATGGCGTTATGCCGCATGACGGATGCGCGGGTTGATGATGCCATACAGAATGTCGATCAGCAGGCTGATGGTGATCAGGGCGGTGGCCACCAGCAGAATGCCGTTTTGCACAATCGGGTAGTCGCGGGTAAAGAACCCGTCCAGCAGCCAGCTGCCGACTCCCGGCCAGTTGAAAATGGTTTCGGTCAGGATGGCGCCGGCCATCAGGGTGGCCATTTGCAGGCCGACCACCGTCACCACCGTGATCAGGGCATTGCGCATCACGTGCACCAGAATCACCCGCCGCGGCGACAGGCCCTTGGCGCGTGCGGTGCGCACATAGTCCTCGCCCAGCACTTCCAGAATCGCCGAACGGGTCATGCGGGCAATCATCGCCAGCGGAATGGTGGACAGGGCAATCGACGGCAAAATAAAGTGTTTGACCACATTGACAAAAGCGCCTGGCTGGTCGGAAAACAGCGAACCGAGCAGCCAGGAGCCGTAGAGCGGCTGCACATCCAGAAAGCGGGCCACCGAAATCACGCCGGACACCGGCAGCCAGCCCAGGTAGTGGGCGAAAATGCCGGTCAGAATCGGGCCCAGCAGGTAAATCGGCATCGAATAGCCGGCCAGTGCGCCCGACATCAGGGTGTAGTCCAGCCATGAGCCGCGACGCAGGGCGGCAATGATGCCCAGGCTGATGCCCAGTACGCTGGCAATGAAAATCGCGCACAGCGCCAGCTCGACGGTGGGAATGAAATGGGTGAAGAAATCGTTGAGCACCGGGGTGCGGGTGCGGAAGGTGGTGCCGAAATCACCTTGCAGAATATTGCTGATGTAGTGCCAGTACTGGACCGGCAGCGGTTGGTCGAGGCCCAGCCGTTGCAGGGCCTGGGCGTGCATTTCCGGGTCCACCATGCGTTCGCCCATCATCACTTCGACAATGTCGCCCGGCACCAGCCGGACCAGGGTAAAGGTGGACAGGGTCAGGCCGATGTACACCGGGATCAGAATCAGAATCCGGCGCAGGATATACAGCAGCATGGTGTGTGTTCCTTATGCTACCCGTACCCGCTCGGGCGGGCATGCCGCCGTTGCTGGCGGCCGACGGGTGGGGTGTGTGCGGAGGTGGCTGATGCACGGCGTGTGCCCAAACCGCGCAAGGACGGGTGGGGACGGGCAGTTTCTTGTCCGGCCGGCGGCATCTTGTGGATTTGCATCCGGTGCCGATGTCCGGCGGCCCGCCGCAGCAAAGCTGTGGCAGACATTATGAGACCTTTGCAAAACCCCCATCTGCGGCACATTTCTGCGTTGTGCGCTGCTCGCTCGTTTGCCTAACTCTATGTTATGTCTGCACTCGCTGCGCTGCTGCGCCTTGAACTGCATCCACATCTGGCGGTTTTGCAAAGGTCT
>JBHAET010000182.1:0-9880 GCA_041855705.1 Neisseriaceae bacterium | reverse complement strand
TGCCGGCGGTGGCGGCATTGACTGCCTGTGCCGGCCAGCAGGTTTAAGCGCCGTCTGATTTCGGCACGGCAATGCTTTTCTGTTTCAGGCAGCCTGATTAGGCTGCCTGAAACATTTGCTGGTGGTGAAAAATCACAGAGAATCAAGCAGAAAATAATGTACACACAATCTGTGGATAACTTTGTGGGTAAGGTGTTGGCGGTGGCGGAAAATGCTGTTGCATCTGTGGTGTGACAAGGTGTGCTTAAAAAATAAGCAAACAATTTTAAACAACATAAATCAACAACTTAAATCAAATTTAATTTGTCAAGAGGCATGTTGGCCTGATAGCAGGTAGTGGCCATCGCCGCCGCACAAAATGTGGATAAAATCCAGTCCGATGTCATTTTGGGGCTTGACAAAGCCGGTATCGGTTGTCATGGCTCCAGTACGCTCAATGGCGCGGAGGGGCGGAGGGCGGCTCGGTGGCTGACGGGTTGGCAGCTTGGGCGGCGAAATGGCGGCGTGCCATCAGTTTGCCGATAAAAGCCAGACTGAAAATCGGCAGCTGTACCGCACCGACCAGCGGCAGGAACAGCGGGCCGGTGAACGGGGTGGTGATGATGTAGGACAGCATCAGGTTACGGCCGCCGCTGACCAGGGCGGCCGGAATGGCATCTGCCTCACCCTGTTTGCGGTAGAGAAGATAGGTACCGAAATAAAACACTGCCACCAGCAGTACACCCAGTCCCAGCATCCATGCCGCTTGCAGCGGGTTGTGGTCGAACAGGCGGCGAAAACCGCTGATCAGGCCGATGGGAAAACACATCAGCAGCAATACATTAAAGCGCGCCACCGACGGATAGTAACGGGTCAGCACATCGCCCGGAATCAGCCGGCGCAGCACCACTGCCAGTACAATCGGTGTGCTGATGTAGATCAGTAACCGCTGGAAATACAGTGCCAAATTCAGTTCGGCACCGGCGGTGGACAGCAGTTTCAGGATCAGCAACAACGGCAGCGGCATCAGCAGGGTGGCGGCAATGGTTTGCGCCATCGCTTTCATCGGGTCGAAACCGACGGCATTGACCACCACCGCACTGCCGAACAAGGGGGCGGTGGCGCTGATGGCGGCCAAGGCCAGCAGCAAATCGCCGCGCACCCCCAGAATGTAGGCGCCGGCCGAACAAAACAGGCAGAAGCCGACGGTTTGCAGCAGGGCAAAGCGCCAGATGGCCGGTCGGGTCAGCAGCAAAATCAACTGTTTCTGGTTGATGCCGAGCAAGGCAAAAAACATCATGAAAAACAGGATTTCAGGCAGCCAACGCAAGGTGGCTTCGGCCAGGGCGGGCACGCAAAAGCCCAGCACGGCGCACAGGGGCATGATGATGGGGCTGTGACGGGCAATCAAGGCAAGCATGGTGGTTTCTTTACTCGAAAATCAGAATTCGGCCACACCCACGGCGCGTGCGATGGCTAGGCCTTCTTCGGCACTCATGTAGCGTGGCGGTTGCGGGCAGTCGCGAGCCACAATGCTGCCTTGGGCAAACATCACCAACTCGTTTTCCGCCAGCTGCTGCCAGTGTTCGTTGCGGGTCAGGGGCAGGGTGGCAATCACCGCCACCCGATCATTGGGGGTGGTAACGGCGGCAAAATCAATCGCCATGTCCTGATCGAGCAGATGGGCTTCGCCAAACGGCGCCTGGCGGATGATGTAATAGAGCAGGGTGCTGGCGTGGGCCAGCAAAAATTCGCCATTGGAGAGCATGAAGTTGAATAGGCCGTGGCTGCGGATTTCGGCGGTCAGCTCGGCCATGCAGGCGAACAGATCGGCAGTATCCGGTTTTTGGCAGTATCGCCGGCGCAACTGCTCCAGCAGATGGCAAAACGCACGTTCCGAATCGGTGTTGCCCACGGGCCGGTAATATTCGCCGGGCGGGGGGGTGAAGTCGGCCAGATGGCCGTTGTGGGCAAACAGCCAGTATTCGCCCCACAGTTCGCGCACAAACGGATGGGTATTGGCAAGGCTGGTTTGTCCCTGGGTGGCTTTGCGGATGTGGGCAATCACGTTTTCCGACTTGATCTGGTAGTGTTTGATCAAATCGGCCACCGGCGAGTCGGCACTTGGGCGGTCATCGTGAAACAGGCGCAGGCCGCGGCCTTCGAAAAAGCCGATGCCAAAACCGTCGGCATGGCTGTCGGTCAGGCCGCCGCGACGGCGGAAGCCTTCGAAGGAAAACACGATGTCGGTGGGGGTATTGCAATTCATGCCCAAAAGCTGGCACATGGGAAAACCTCGGCTCGGGTGTGCGCAAAAAGCGCTATTTTATAGCGAATGGCCCGATTTTCCCATACGGTGTGATACCGTGCGGCAGGGCTTGATTTTGGCGCTGCACACACCATATTTGCCCGCAGATTCCCGATTTGAAGAGCCTTAAACATGCATCCTGTTTCCGATTCACAGCACAATGTGCTGACCCGTTTTGTTTTCGATGACCGCCCGGTACGCGGTTTGTCGGTGTCCTTGCACGAAGTCTGGCAACACATTGTGCAGCACAAGCATTACCCGACACTCATCCGCAACGCCCTGGGCGAATTGACGGCAGCCGCCGTGCTGCTGGCCAGCAACCTCAAATTTGACGGCAGCTTGATTTTGCAGGTGCAGGGCAAGGGCGCGCTGAAAATGCTGGTGGCAGAAGCCACTTCAGCCCATACTTGCCGTGCCACGGCCCGTTGGGACGAACAGGCGGTGATGAATGAAGACTGCGGCCTGGCCGACTTGCTGGGTGAGGGTGGCATGTTTGTGATGACTTTGCAGCCGAGCAACGGTGAGCCGTGGCAGGGAGTGGTGGCGCTGGAAGGCGAGGGCATTGCCCAGATGCTGATGAATTACATGGCCCGCTCCGAACAGCTGGATACCCACATCAGTCTGGCCGCCGGCAGCGAAGGCATTGGCGGTTTGTTACTGCAACGGTTGCCGGAGCGGGAGATGAGTAGCGATGCGTGGGCCGAAGTGCAGGCGCTGGCACAAACGGTGAGCCGGCAGGAATTGCTGGATGTGGATGCACACACCTTGTTGTACCGTTTGTTCCACCAAACCCCGCCGCGGGTGTTTCCGGCGCAGGAAATCGAATTTGCCTGTACCTGTTCGCGCGGCAAGGTCAGTGACATGCTGTTGTTGCTGGGCGGACAGGAAGTGGGTGAGGCAGTGGCCGAACAGGGCAGCATTGAAATCAACTGCGATTTTTGCCACCAGCGCTATGTGTTTGACGAAACCGATGTCAACAGCCTGTTTGGCAGCGATGTGGTGGCCTTGGCGCGTCAGGGACAGGGTGCCAGCCATTGAGCAATCTTGCCAGTCGGTCACGGCCTGATGCCGATGCCGCCGCAGGTGTGGCAGCGCCCTGAAAAAAGGCTGCCTGAAACTTTTCAGGCAACCTGAAACCGGTTCCACGCTGCCAATATGTTGAAATTGGCAAGCGTACACCCGCTGATCAACCAGGAACGCGTGATGTACCATCAAGAAAACATTCAAAAATTAAACAATCAGCTGCACGCTTTTCCCCATCCGGATGAGATTTTTGTTCCGGAGCAGGCTTGGCTAAAAACACATTTTTTACCGCTGATTTCCATTGATTTGGCGATTGTGAATCCTGAGTGGCAGGGCAGAACGGTGCACATGCTCAACCCGTTCGAGCCCTACGAAGGCTATATCGGCGAGGGTACGGAAGCACACCATAATGCGTTTACCGCCCCAAACTGGCTGGCCTTTCGCCTGACTGATGACAACCGGTACGAATTCTTGGGCCACGAAGGCTTTTTTATGCGCAGCCCGCTCAATCAAGACAATCCTGAAAATTATTACGATGAGGAGTATGCCCGGGAATTGGCCGCAACCCATCAGGCAAGCAAAGCGCAAGCAAAAAGCAAGCCGTTTCAGGGCGAGCCAAACATCACCAACTTTCTGGATGAGCTCGGCGGCGGCTTTTCGTATGGCAACTGGACAGAAAGTGCGGCGATCCCACCGGCTTTTGAGATGCATCTGCCGCCGGATGGCACCACTTATGACGAACTGGACAAGCTGCCCAATAATGGCATCGAAATCACTTATCAGGGCCAGCCGTTTTATCACATCGGCAATGTGGCCGGGTACAACTATTGCGGCAGCGGCGCGGATGCCATCATTCTGATGTATGAACCGGTAAGCCGTATCGTGCTGTTTACCTTTGACTACGGCTAAAAATCAGACCGATTGGCACCTTGGCACCTTGGCAAAATCCCCGGATGCATTCGCATCCGGGGATTTTGCAACAAGCACATGCGGTTTGATGGGTGTCAGCCATGCAGCGCAACACCTGTTGGATGGTTCAGACGGCGGTCCGGACGTACCCACAGGTACAGCAGCAAGGCGGTCAGGGCGCCCAGGGTATCGGCCAGCATGTCTTTCTGCGCGTCCCAGACATCGCCTTGCGAGCCGAGAAATTCAATGCCGGCATCGCCGCCTTCCAGCACCGCGTATTGCCATTCGATGATTTCATAGGCGGCGGCCACCCCCATAATGAAAAACAGGGCAAAGAAAAACGCCAACGGCATGGAGCACATGCGCCGGCGCATCAGCCATTCGGCCATCGGAAAGGCAAAAAAGCCGATCACATAATGGCCAACCCGGTCAAAATGATTGCGTCCTTCACCCAGCAAGGGGGAGAGCAAGCGGTTGGCCCAGTCAAAGGGCACATCGGCAAAGGTGTAGTGGGCACCAACGGTGTGCATCAGCAGCCAGAAACTCATCAGCACATAGGCCAGATTGCTGAAGCGGAAGCGGTGGTAGCTCAACAGCAGGGCACCGAAAACCGCCATAATCGGCAGAATTTCCGCCCACCAGACGGCACGGCTGGCCGGCTGGATGCCGGACCAAACCAGGGTGGCGGCCAGCAGCAGCGCCAGTGTCAAAGGAATGAAATGGGTGGTTTTGGACATGATGCTCCAAATCAAGAGGGGTGGACAACGGGAGGGATTGGCGGTTGTGGCACTTGGGCGTGCCTGCCGGTTGGGCCGGCCAGCCGCAAGTGGTTTGCGCCTTGAGTGACAACATTCACCACCGGGAGCAAAAATCCCAGGCAGTGCTCCAGCCATTGCCCGACGGTGTATTGTGAAGCGGGGTATTCAGGTAGCCTTCAGGCCGTTGGCAATGCGTCGCAAGATGGTGGCGATCAATAGGCCAATCAGCACCCACATCAGCACCGACAACCATACGGGCAGGCTGCCGGCGAGGGCATACCACAGCCCCAGACCGCCGAACAGCAAGGCGCGGTCGCTTTTGCCCAGCGGGCCGTCGTAGCGGCGGCCGTTGCCGTGTGCCTGGCCGAGTACGCCGGCCAGCTCGGTCAGGGCCGACAGCCAAATCACGAGACCGATTTGCAGGCCGTCAAACGGTACCACAAAAGCAAACGGCAAACAGAGGGCGGCATCGGCCACCACGTCGGTGATTTCGTTCAGGTAGCCGCCAAGTGCCGATTGCTGGCCAAATTCGCGTGCCAGCATGCCGTCCATGGCATTGAGTGCCATCCGCAGCAGCAGCCATAACGGCAGCAGCCAGAACAGCCAGGCCGCATCGGCTACGGCGCAGAGCAGCACGCCGAGCAAAACCGAAACGGCACAGGCGGCCAGCGTCACCTGGTTGGCGGTGATGCCGCGGGCATGCAGGCGGCGCACCAGCGGGCGCAGCAGGTTTTGAAAATGCGGTTTGAGGGTGTAAAGACTCATGGCGGTGGCCAAACAAACGGATGCATTCAGGCGGCAGGCGGGGCTGTTTGCTGTAGGCGGAGACCTTGGCAAATGCCGATCTGCAATGCATGGGCAGTGTGCCGGTTGATGTGTGTGTCAGCAAGGCAATACCTTGCGCACATGGTTAACGCCGCAGATTGTTGGTTTGGCCCGGTACGGAATCTGCTTGCCTCCGCAGTATTGCCGTGTCTGGGTACGGCATGCGCATCCGAAATATTCCCAAGCGTGCAGGCTGCCTGCGGTGCGGGCCGCCTGCCCCAAAAACCGCCCGGCACAGGCCGGGACGGTGGATTTTATTTCAGGCCGCGTTTTTCGGCCAGCAATTGGTGCAGGGTTTTGGCGGCCGGTTTTAAGGGCACGTGGTTTTGGGTCCAACCCAATTGTTTGCCGGGGGTTAGGGCGCGGAAGGTGGTGGCGGCCCAGCCGAAGGCGCGGTAGGTTTTTTTGCCGGCAAAAATGCCGTTGAATGTGCGCCACGCCAGTTGCTCGCCCATGGTGTGGGACGCCCCCTGGCCGCGTACCGGGTGCGCCACCTGTTCGGTGGGGTCGCGCTGTGCCTCGGTGCGCAGGCGGATCAGCAGTTCGGGAATCGGGATGCGTACCGGGCACACTTCGGCGCAGGCGCCGCACAAGGATGAGGCGGTGGGCAAGTCTTTGGTCGATTCCAGACCGATGAGGTGCGGGGAAATGATTTCGCCGATGGGGCCGGGGTAGGTGGTGCCGTAGGCCGCGCCGCCAATGCGGGTGTACACCGGACAGTGGTTCATGCAGGCGCCGCAGCGGATGCATTGCAGGGTTTTGCGCATCTGCTCGTCGGCGTAGGCCTGGCTGCGGCCATTGTCCAGCAATACCAGGTGCATTTCCTGCGGGCCGTCGAGTTCGGCACTGCGGCGCGGGCCGGTGATCATGTTGAAATAGGTGGTGATCGGCTGGCCGATGGCGCTGCGCGGCAAGAGGCTGTAGAGCGGCGGAATGTCCGACAGCTTGGCCACCACTTTTTCAATGCCGGTAATCGCAATGTGTACCGGCGGCACGGTGGTGGTGAGCCGGCCGTTGCCCTCGTTTTCCACCAGGCACAGGGTGCCGGTTTCGGCCACCGCAAAATTGACGCCGGACAGGCCAACATCGGCGCTGCGGTACACATCGCGCAGGGCCTGGCGGGCAATGCCGGTCAATTCGTCCACATCGTCGGTGAGCGGGGTGTTCAATTGCTGGTGGAACAGCTGGCTGACCTGCTGCTTGGTTTTGTGGATGGCCGGCATCACGATGTGGGTGGGTTTCTCCCCGGCCATTTGCACGATGTATTCGCCCAAGTCGCTTTCAATCGCTTCGATGCCGCGTTGTTCCAGATAATGGTTGAGCTCGATTTCTTCGCTCACCATCGATTTGCCTTTCACCACCCGTTTGCCCTGGTGGGCGGTGACGATGTTGTGGATGATGGTGCAGGCTTCGTCCGGGGTTTCCGCCCAGTGGACGGTAACGCCCAAGCGGGTCAGGTTGGCTTCCAGTTGTTCCAGCAATTCGGGCAGGCGGGCGAGCGAGCGTTGGCGGATGTGTTCGCACAGGGTGCGCAGCGCCTGCAATTCGTGCTCATCGGACAAAATCGCCTTGCGCCGGGTCATCAGCATGTCCATGGCGGTGCGCAGGCTCTGGCGCAAGGGCGCGTCGGCCAGGGCGCCGACCGCGTTTTGTTTGAAGGTTTCCGGTTTGGGGTGGAAGTGGATGGTTTGTGTGTTCATGGTGCTGTTCCGAATAATCCGCCATCAGGCTACCTGAAAACGGTGGCTGCCGTTGCTTAAGGGGTGTCCAGGGTGGCCGGATCAATGTGTTCCGGCAAGACGGCCAGCACCACCATGTCGCGCGGGCCGTGGGCACCGTAGGCCAGGGTCAGCTGGATGTCGGCGGTTTTGGACGGGCCGGACACCAGCACCACATTGGTGGGCATGTCGGCGGCCATGTCTTCGCCGTGCAGGGCGTTGTAAAAATCGTCGTAGAGACGGGTGGCATCAAACAGGCAGATGTGCACCGGCGGCACCAGACTCTGGCTGCGCGGCTGTTCCGGCGTGGGCCACAACACCAGGGTGCCGGTGTGGGCAATGCCGCAGCGGCAGTCGGTAAAACCGGCATCAATGTCGGCAAAAAAGGCATCTTTCCAGTCTTCAATCGGACGGTCGAAGGCCTTGACGTCAATGGCGGCGGCCTGCAATGCGGTGGCCGCCGCGGCACCGTGGGCGGTTTGCAGCGGCAACAGCACGTTGCGCAAGCCTTTGTCGCGGGCCACTTGCACCAGGGCGGATGGCCAGTTGTCGGTGCGCACCCAGTGGATTTCGGTTTTGACCGCCCGCATGGCTTTGGCCCAGTGGCGCAGGCGTTCGACATCGCTGTCCCAGTGCGGGGTCATTTCACGGTAATAGCCGTCGGTATCGGGCTCCGGCATGGCTTGGGTGGTGGCCAGGCGCAGCTTGGCCAGAATGCGTTCGCGGGCGCTCATGCTTTGCCTCCGGTGCGTTCGAGCAGGAAGGTGGCGATGTGTTTGGGACGGGGCATGCCCGGCTCATCCTTGGCGATTTTGCCGCCGATGTTCAGCATGCAGCCGGCATCGGCGCTGATGATTTCCACCGCTTCGCTGGCCTTGAGGGCGGCCACCTTGTCGCTGACCATGGCCCCGGCGATATCCGGATGCTTGACCGAAAAGGTGCCGCCAAAACCGCAGCATTCGCTTTCGTGGTCGTGTACCACCCGCTCCACATTGGCCAGTTTGTCCACCAAGGCCCAGCCGGTCAGGTGAACCCCCATTTCGCGGCGGGCGCCGCAGGAGGTGTGCACCGCCACCTTGGCCGGTTTGCCGGTGTCTTGCGGCTCATAACCGATGGCCAGCAAGAAATGGGTCAGCTCCACCACCCGATTGGCAATGTCTTGCGCCCGCTCGGCGTATTCGCTGCCGCGGAACAGGCCGGGCCAATGGTGTTTCATCATGCCGCCGCAGGAGCCGGAGGGTATCACCACCGGCCACGGTTCGGGAAACAGGTCGAGTTGGGCGCGGGCCACGTCAAATGCGTCTTTCGGATGGCCGGAAGTATAGGCCGGTTGGCCGCAGCAGCTTTGCGCCATCGGAAAATGCACGCGGATGCCCTGTTGTTCCAGCAAGGTGATGGCATCCATGCCGGCTTCGGGCATGAAAATATCCAGCAGGCAGGTGCCGAAAAAATACACGTCGGCCGGTTTGGTATCGTAATGGTGGGAGAGGGGGGCGGTAGTGTTCATGGCAGCGGTTTTTTTTGGTTAACTGGTCTGACCAATTCTGTTAAGATGGCTTACTTTACGGAATGCATCCTGCCCGGTCAAGTGCCGGGTGGCAGAAAAAATGCCGGTGCCGTACGGCAGGGATGAATAATAAAGCAACGGAATGCAGCAGCATGGGGCAAGAGGGCCGACATGACCGGTCTTGGCGCACTCGTGTTCATCATCATTATTTCTGGATTTCTGGTGCGCAACACCTGCGCACCAGATGTTAAGGAGTCAACTTGGGCAAACAACACACACAGGCCGCTGCCATCAAGCCGGCGGGCATCGGCATGCAGATTGCGGCGGTATTGGAAGAGCGGATTTTGCAAAACGTGTATCCGATCGGCAGCAAATTGCCGCCGGAGAGACAGCTGGCGGCCGAATTCGGCGTGTCGCGCCAGTCCCTGCGCTCGGCCCTCAATATTTTGGCCACCCGCGGCATGCTGCACACCCGCCAGGGCGACGGTCATTATGTGTCGGAGCGGGTGGACAAAACCTTTCAATACGGCTGGGAGGGCCTGATCGATACCCACACCAATCTGGAAGCCGAAGTGCTGGATTTTAGGCGCGGTATCGAAGGCATGCTGGCCGCATTGGCCGCACAACGGCGTACCGAGGCGGATTTGGCCCGCATGCGGCGGTGGCTGGTGCGTTTGCAGCAGGCTTATGCCCGTCATGATTTGGACCAGCAATCGGTGGCCGATGCGGCATTTCACCAGTCGGTGGCCGATGCGGCGCACAATATTCTGTTTACCCGTTTGTCCGATGGTTTGTTGCGCTTGTTAACCGGCCAAACCCGGCGCAATCTGGGCAATATGTTCGGCACGCCGGA